>CAMNDO010000013.1 GCA_946535455.1 uncultured Caryophanales bacterium | reverse complement strand
AGCGCCACGTTTGCACCGTGGAGGTCAGCGGTTCGATCCCGCTATGCTCCACCATGAAGAAAGAGAAAGGACTTGTATAAAGTCCTTTTTATGTTATAATGGTTGAGGGATGAATAGAAAAACTTGTTTTTTTCAAATTCTTATCAATTATCACGCGTTTGGTTAAGAAATTATTTATCCCAGTAGAAGAGAACTTTCTCTTCTTTTTTTTGTTTTTTATCGTAAACATCAAATCTACTTGCGAATAATAGAGATAGGAGGTGAAAGAAAAGTAAGTGAAAGTCGTTCTACAGGATGGCATGAAAGATTGTGGTGTTTGTTGTCTTTTATCTATTATTCGATTTTATGGAGGAGAAGTTTCGAAAGAATATTTAAGAGAACTTACCAATACGACAAAAGAAGGTGTTTCTCTCTATCATTTGCTAGAAGCAGCAAAACGATTAGGATTTGATGCGATAGGAGTAGAAGGAAATCTAGAAAATATAACAGTAAATAACTTACCCTGTATTGCTCATTTTATTGTGAAAAAATCCTTTCAACATTTTGTTGTAATCTACGATATCGATTTCAAGAAACAACGGATTACCTTAATGGATCCTGAAAAAGGAAAAAAGATAATCTCATTTTCAGAATTTCGTTTATTAACAAGCTCTCATTATTTGTTTTTAAAACCAATCAAAAAGCTGCCTATTATGAAAAAGAAAAATGTGATTCCCAAATATATTAAAATTTCTTTTCACAAACAAAAGAAAAGTTTCATTTTCATGATTGTTTGTATGTTTTCATTTTTTATTTTCAATGTAATTGTCTCATTTCACTTTAAATACCTTTTAGATTATGCAATTTATTATCAATTATCCCGACCAATATGGATCATTAGTTTTCTGATAGGAGTTTTATATATTTTCAAAAACATGAACCTCTTGTATCGAAATGTTTTGTTAATGAAATGGAGTTCTATTTTAGATCAAATAATCACTTCTCATACTTACAAACAAATTCTTTTGCTTCCTTATTTATATTATAAAAATAGAACGACAGGAGAAGTGATTTCCAGATTAAAAGATCTAAACACGGTTAAGAATTTTATTCAAAACTTTTTTGCTGTTTTTATTACGGATTTGGTTAGTATGATTTTGTTTTTTGGAATGATGTTATATTATCAAAAAAAATTATCTTTCCTTCTTTTAGGTCTTCTTCTAATTCGAGTTTTTTATCTACTAGTTTGGATGAAGAAAAAGAAAACACTTCAAAAAGGAATTCGGAAAGGAGAAGATACGATCAATTCCTATATGATTCAAGGAATTCAGAATGTGGATACTACCAAAGGGAGTCATTTAGAAAAAAGAATGGTGGATCAATTTGGGTTATATTATAAATCTTTTTTAGAAAGAGTATATCAATACCAATTCTTTCAAGAAATTCATTCGTTCTTTCAAAATAATTGGAATGATTTTCTATTTTTATTTTTGTATGGATTAGGTAGTTATGAAGTGATTCAAGGAAGAATATCCTTAAGTAGTTTGATTGTCTATCAATCGTTTGTTTCTTACTTTTTACAAAGTTATTATCGACTGACAGCATTATTAGAAGAATATCCTACCTATAGAATTGCATTAGAGAGAATAGAAGAAATTTTTATGATTGATTTTGAAATGTTTCAAAACCATTACTTTTATTTACCTTATACGCTGGAAGGAGATATTGCATTTCAAAATGTTACCTATCAAGTAGGAAGTAAAAAACTTTTGGATGCGTTAAATGTAACCATTCGGAAAGGAGATAAAATATTATTGAGTGGAGAGAGTGGTTGCGGAAAAAGTACGTTATTCAAAATGTTACTACGTTATATTGAAGTTCCCTATCAAAATATTTTAATTTGTGGGATTGATATTAATCACTATCATTTAGAAAATATTAGATCTCATATTACATATGTCACCAGTCATGAATACTTATTTACCGATACCCTTCGAAATAATATTTGCTTATATAAAGATGAAAAGGAAGAGGAATTGGAAAAAGTTTGCGAGATATGTCAATTAAATCATTTGATTCAAAGTCATACTAGTAGATATGATATGTGGATTGAAGAAGATGGATTTAATTTTAGTAATGGAGAACGTCAAAGAATTGTGCTCGCAAGGAGTTTAATGCGGAAAAGTAATATTTATATTTTTGATGAGGCTTTTTCTGGAATTGATGTGGAAAGTGAGAAAAAAATATTACAAAGTATTTTTTCTTATTTATCGGATAAAACAGTGATTGTCATATCTCATCGATTTCATAATAAAAAACTATTTCAAAGGGTTTTAAGGTTAGAAAAAGGAAAAATTTATGAAAATTAGAAATTATGAGAAAAAGAATTTATGCTTTTTGGGAATTGCTTTTTTATTTTTATTAGAATTCATTTTAGGAGGGGTTTTGTATTCTTATAAAATAGAAGAGTATCAATTGTTAAAAGGATTTATTTCTCATCAAAATACGGTGTTGTTTTATGTAACAAAAGAAGAAAGAAAAATGATTTATCAAAATCAAAAAGCCTATTTTAAAAATCAAACTTTTTCTTATGAAATAGAAGAAGATCGAGGAATTAGTATGAGGATAGAAAAAACAAATTACTATGCCATCTTAATTCGAATGAAATGGAACAAAAAATACCATGATAATGAAATCATAGAACTTAGTTTTCAAAAAAGGAAAAAAAGATTAATAGAATTATTTAAAATAATATGGGAAGGTGATGAATATCAGAAAAATGAATGATGAACAATTAGAAAGAATTAAAGGGGGAGGAGTCACTGTTTGGACAGGAATTGCGATTACCGCAATTGTGATATTTTTATCTGGTGTGATTGAGGGGATTACGAATCCAAAGAGGTGTAATGGATGAGGAGAATAGAAGAAGAAAAATTAGAGGAAATTAAAGGAGGAAATGTAAGTATTAGTGGTCCTATCTTAAATGCCATTGTCAGTATTATTGAAGTGTTAAGAGAAGCAGGACATTCTTTAGGTTCTGGCATTCGTAGAATAGGAGAAAACCATTTATGTCCTTTAAAATAATTCAAAATCCATCCTTTTTATGGAAAGGAATCTTAATGGGATTTTTATTACCATTTATTCCTTTTGTTATGAAATTTATTTTTCAAATAGGAATTTATCATGGATGTTTTTTACGAAATTTGTATCATTTCGTTGTTTTTCCTTAAAAAAACTTGAAAAACAGTTGAAAAACCGAATATCTTTTGGTATAATTCATTTTAGTGAAAACGAAGGGAGGGAAATAGTAGATGGCAACTAAAGTAACTGTTAGAGGAAATTTAGATCAAGCTCTAAGAAAGTTCAAACAAAAAGTAGCAAGAGACGGTGTCCCTTCTGAATGGAAAAAAAGAGAAGCATATGATAAACCAGGAGTTCGTAGAAGAGCTGCTAAAAAAGAAGGAATTAAAAATTCTAGAAAAAGAGATCGTGCAAATAGAAGTAGAGATTATTAAAATAGTATCCATTGGATACTATTTTTTCGTTGAAAACAAATGAAAAGTTTTATATAATAAGAATAGGAGTTGAGAATATGTTAGAAAAATTAGATAAAGATATGATTGAGGCAATGAAAAATCATGAAAAAGAAAAATTAACGGTTATTCGTATGGTAAAGGCTTCTTTAAAACAAGAAGAAATTGATCATAAAAAAGAAGTAAATGAAGATTTATTGATTGATGTTTTGAATCGTCAAATTAAAATGAGAAAAGATTCTATTTCAGAATTTGAAAAAGGAGGAAGACAAGATTTAATTGATCAAACACAAAGTGAAATTAATATCTTAATGGAATATCTTCCAGAACAATTATCGAAAGAAGAAATAGAAGAAGTTATCAATAGACTATTTGAGGAATTAAAACCAGAAAGTCAAAAAGATATGGGTCGTGTTATGGGACAAGCACAAAGTGAATTAAAAGGAAAAGCGGATATGAAAGAAGTATCTAACATGATTCGAGAAAAATTAGAAGAACATTAATCCGAGATTAATGTTTTTTTCTTTCTTTATTTCATATAGTTATAATGGTGAAGAATATGTTAGAAAAAGTAAAACAATATGTGAATGATTCTGAATTTCGTTTTACGGTATATGGTCATAAAATTCATATCATCAATTACAAAAGATTGATTACAGTAGAAGAAGATATCATATCTTTTCAAAGTGAATCTCAAAAAATGATACTAAAAGGAGAACAATTTATCTTAAAAAAACTATTAGAAAGAGAAGTATTAATAGAGGGAAAAATCAAAAGTATAGAGGTTCAAAATGAAAAGTAAATTAAAAATCAAAATAACGGGAAAGAATCCACATCTTTTTCTCAAAAGATGTATTACCGAAAATATTAAGATTTATGATTTAGAAAAAGAAGAAAAAAATTTATATCTATTAATAGAACAAGAAGATTTTGAAAAAATCATTCAAATGAAAACCAGTTATCAAATTAAAATTATCAAATGGTATGGGATCGGAAAGTGGAAAAGATATTTGAAAAAGTATTCGTATCTTCTTTTCTTCATAGGATTAGGAATTTTATGTAATCTCTTTTTATCTTCTTTGATTTTTCAAGTAGAAGTGATTCACCAAAATCAAGAACTGGTAAAACGAGTGAAAGAAGATCTAGAAGAATTTGGGATTCAAAAATATCATTTTCAAGTTTCTTACCAAAAAAAAGAAGAAATCAAAGAAAAGATTTTGGAAAAAGAAAAAGATTTTATTGAATGGTTAGAAATTGACAAAATAGGAACAAAGTATCAAGTAACCATCGAACAAAGAAAAAAAGAAACAAAAGAAGAAACTTGCTATGAAAGACATATTATCTCCAAGAAAAAAGCCATGATTTTAGAAATACAAGCTTCGAATGGAGAAATTCAAAAAAAGAAAAATGATTATGTCGAAAAAGGAGATATTATCATTAGTGGATTCATATACAACAAAGACAAGATTGTACAGAAAAGATGTGCTGTGGGAACTGTATATGGAGAAGTTTGGTATCGAGTGATTGTGAATGTTCCAAAAGAGAAAAAAGAAAAAGAAGAAACCGGTAAAAAACGATATGGATTATTCCTAGACTTTGGGAATCAAAAAAAGAAACTAGGAAATCCGTATGAAGATTATGAACAAAAAAAGTATCCTATCGTAGGTGATTCTATTTTTCCCATATCCTTTGGTCTTTTGCAGTTTTTGGAATTAAAAACGAGTAAGAATACTTTGTCTTTTCAAAAAATAGAAGAAAAGGCATTGGAAGAAGCAAAAATAGAATTAGAAAAATTATTAGAAGAGGATGCTGTCATATTAGAGAAAAAAGTTTTGAAAAAGAGACAAAATAATAGTAAAATAGAAGTAACAGTTTTTTGTAAGGTAAAAGAAAACATTACAGACTATTTTGATATTCGTCATATGAATATTGAGGAAATGAATCAAGAAAGGGAGTGATTCCATGTTAGCACCATTATCGAATACCATACAAGGGGTCATTCGTTTTACTTGGCCAATGATTTTGATATCTTCTGTGATTATGATATCTTTCCGATTATGTTATTTGATCAAGAATCATGAAAAAATTATTGTTTATAAAGAATTAATGATGTTAATTTTTGGATTATATATTTTATGCTTATTCCAAGTTGTTACCTTTCAAGATGATGTAACTTGGGCTAGCAATAACTTTATTCCTTTTAAAGAAATCCTTCGATATGATATTCGTAGTAGATTGTTTATGAAAAATGTGATTGGGAATATGATTTTATTCTTACCGTTTGGATTTTTTACGAGTTACTATTTAAAAGCAGAAAAAATGAATTTACCTATTTTATTAACGGTGATTGCTTCCATTTCGATTGAAGTCGTTCAAATGATGATTGGAAGAGTATTTGATGTTGATGATATTTTATTAAATGTACTCGGAGGAACCTTAGGAATTGCTCTTTACATGATATTTCGAATGATTAGTGAAAAACTACCAAGTTTTTGTAAAAAAGATTGGTTTTTAAATATCCTATCCGTTATCGTTTTAATCGGATTAGTGATGTTATTAATATAGGAGTGAAAATGAATAAAATAGAAGTTTTTGTGAATGTAGATGAAAAAATAGAAGAATTAGATACGGTGAAAAAAGTATTAGAAAGTGCTATGAAAAAAGAACAGTTAGAAAATGCTTCTTTGAATTTGATTATTGTAGATAATCAGTATATTCATGAACTAAATCAAACGTATCGAAATATTGACCGTGAAACCGATGTGATTACGTTTGCATTAGAAGATGAAGATAGTTTGATTTTACCAACGGAAGAAAGAATCTTAGGAGATATTTATATATCGATTGAGAAAGCAAGAGAACAAAGTAGGGAATATGGTCATTCGTTTTTACGAGAATTAGCTTTTTTAGCAGTACATGGATTTTATCATTTATTAGGATATGATCATATGACAGAGGAAGAAGAAAAAGTAATGTTTGGAAAACAAGAGGAGGTACTAGAAGAGTATGGGATTGTTAGGGAAAATATTTAGAAAACCACCAAAGAGAAATAAAGATGATGGAAATGCAGTAGAACGATATGGAAAAAGTTTTTATCATGCGGTAGATGGATTTATTTATTGTTTTCGATATGAACACAATATGATCATTATTGTTATCGCAACGATTCTCGTAGTGGCTTGTGGTATTTTCTTTCAAATTACATTACCAGAATGGTTATTTGTGATGAGTATGTGTGGAGGAATTGCTGCTTGTGAAGCTTTAAATTCATCGATTGAAGCAGTAGTAGATTTATGTACCACAGAAAAACATCCACTAGCTAAAATATCAAAAGATACGGCTAGTACAGCGACATTACTATTATGTATTACAGCTTTGATAGGAGGAATTATGATTTTCCTTCCTAAAGTGATAGAAATGTTTGGATAGGAGGATATTATGATAGAGAAGTTAAAAGAAATTCAAAAAAATAGTTATAGTCCTTATTCTCATTTTCCAGTTAGTGCCATTTTAATCACAAAAGATGGAAAAGAGTTTACAGGAGTGAATGTAGAAAACGCTTCTTATGGTGCAGGAATTTGTGCGGAAAGAAGTGCTATTTTATCTGCCATTAGTAGAGGATATACGAAGAAAGATTTCCAAGAACTATATGTATTAACCCCTTCTAAAAAAATAGGAACTCCTTGTTTTGAATGTAGACAAGTGCTTTCGGAATTACTCGAAAAAGATGTCGTGGTACATTGTTGTTCTTTAGAAGGAGAAATGAAGGACTATACCATTGAAGAACTTTGTCCTTATCCTTTTGGAGAGGATGATTTAGCATGAAATGTGGATTTGTTAGTATTGTAGGAAGACCAAATGTTGGGAAAAGTACATTATTAAATACCCTTTTAGGAATGAAGTTAGCCATTACTTCTAATGTCAGTGGAACCACTCGAAATATCATTCAAGGGATTTATAATGATGAAAACTCTCAAATTATTTTTGTCGATACACCAGGAGTCCATAAACCCAAAAATATGCTAGGATCGATGATGAATCAAAAAGCATATCATACGACAGAGGGAGTCGATGTTATTTTATTCTTAGTGGATATTTCCAAAGGATTTGGAAAAGGAGATCAATTCATATTAGATCGTATTAAGGATAAAAATATTCCTATCTTTTTATTACTCAATAAAATTGATTTAGTAAAAAATAAAGAAGTATTATTAGAAGAAATGAATAAATTAAAAGACTTATATGATTTCGAAGAAATAATTCCTATCTCTTCTATGAAAAAAGATAATATTGAAACCTTAATTCAATGTATTCAAAAAGTATTACCAGAACAAGAACAAATCTTTTCAGAAGAAGAATTAACGAATGTTTCTACCAGATTCATCATGGCAGAATTTGTAAGAGAAAAACTATTAGAGTTAACGCATGATGAAGTACCTCATACGATTACTTGTTATGTCGAAAACTATGAAGAAAAGAAAGATAGTGTTCACATACAAGTTTTGATTGTAGTAGAAAGAGAAAACTTAAAAGGGATGATCATTGGAAAGAATGGTTCTCTTTTAAAAGAAGTAGGAATAAGAGCAAGAGAAGATATGGAACGTTTCTTAGGAAAAAAAGTATTCTTAGAAACTTATGTCAAAACCATTAAAAATTGGAGAGATCAAGAAAAATACATCTTAGAATTAGGATTCAAAGAAGATGAATAAAAATGAATGAAAATCACCACTATAAAAATAGAGGTGATTTTATGAATACAGATATCTTATGGGAATTATTTAAAAGAACCGGAGAGATTCAGTATTATTATTTATGGTGTCAGATTATAAAAAAGTAAAGAAGTGATGAAATGAAAATAGAAAGTGTAGAAGGTATCATATTAACCGAAACCAATTATAGTGAATCCAGTAAAATTTTAAATGTTTTAACCAAAGAACATGGACTGATTGGAGTGATGTCTAAAGGTTGTCGAAACATGAAAAGTAAATTACGAGGAGTGAGTCGTAAACTGTTATATGGAACACTTCATATTTATTATAAAGAAAATGGATTATCTACTTTGATTGGAATTGATGTAAAAAACTCTTTTTCCAAGATTATGACAGATTTAGAAAAAATATCTTATGCTTCTTACTTGTTAGATTTAACACATCAAATCATAAAACAAAATGAAGAAGAGGAAATTTTAGAATTACTCATACAAACATTAGTGAAAATAGAAGAAGGACTAAATCCTCAAGTATTAACGAATATTTTAGAATTAAAATATTTAAACTTTTTAGGAGTATCTCCTAGTATTGATTTTTGTACCCATTGTGGAAGTGATAAACAAATCGTAACTCTTTCTTCTTTTGAAGGAGGATATATTTGTAAAAATTGTTATCAAAATGAACCATTGGTATCGGAAAAGACCATTAAAATGATTCGTATGTATTATTATGTAGATATTCAAAATATTACGAAATTAGAAGTGAGTAAACAAGTATCTTCTGAGATTAATCAATTTTTAGAAGATTATTATGATCGTTTTACAGGAATTTATATGAAGAGTAAAGATTTTCAAAAAAAGATTCATCAAATGACACAATAATAAATCTTTCTTTTTTTTGGAAAATAAGTTATAATAAGATTGGTGATAAAAATGAATTATATAGAGTATATCGTAATAATAGTAGTATTATTGATTATCCTTTTAGCAATCTTAAAAGCAACCAAGAAAGATGCAGGAATTGATTATAACCGATTGGTTGAATTACTAGGAGGAAAAGAAAATATCGTTAGTACAGAAAGTCATATGTCTAGATTTAAAGTAACACTACACGATGTAACAAAAGCCAATAAAGAAGGAATTCAAAAATTAGGGGCAAAAGGAATTGTAGAAATTGATAATCAATTAAAAATTATCTTAGGAAATGATTCCAAACAGTTAAAGAAATATATTGACGCATTAAAATGACAGAGATGTCATTTTATTTTTTGAAACAAATACTATTTTTTTTGACAAAGATGAGATATAATGAGGAAGAATAGGAGTGAGGGTTATGCCAATCTTAGGAAGAGAAGAATTGAAAAGAATGGATGAATACTTTCGAGTATTAAATTATTTGAGTGTAGCGCAATTATATTTATTAGATAATCCATTATTAAGAAGAGAGTTAAAAATAGAGGATGTCAAACCGAACGTAGTAGGTCATTTTGGAACAGCACCAGGACAAAATTTTATCTACATGCATTTAAATCGAGTAATCAAAAAATATAACTTAAAAATGATCTATTTATCTGGTCCAGGCCATGGTGGGCAATCTATGATTGCGAATCATTATATAGAAGGGGTATATACAAAGTTTTATCCAGAAATTACAGAAGATGAAGAGGGATTAAAAAAACTTTGTAAACAATTTTCTTTTCCAGGAGGAGTATCTTCTCATGTAGCTCCAGAAACACCAGGTTCTATTCATGAAGGAGGGGAACTTGGATATAGTCTTTCTCATGCAGCAGGAGCTGTGTTAGACAACAAAGATTTAATTGCGGCTTGTGTTGTAGGTGATGGAGAAGCAGAAACAGGTCCTTTGGCTTGTAGTTGGCATATTAATAAATTTTTAAATCGAAAAACAGATGGAGTCGTACTTCCTATTTTACACAGAAATGGATATAAGATTGCCAATCCAACTATATTTGGAAGAATGAGCAATGGAGAATTAGAAGATTTCTTTTATGCGCATGGATGGAAACCTTTCTTCGTTTCAGGAAGCGATTCTATGAAGATGCATGAAGAAATGGCAAAAACGATGGATAAAGTCATTCGAGAAATT
>CAMNDO010000012.1 GCA_946535455.1 uncultured Caryophanales bacterium | reverse complement strand
TACTGTGAGATGGAGACCTAAAAGGCTGTTTTCTTGGGTCAGGCTAAAGAGACTATTATCTTATGGCTGGAAACTTACGGTATCCAGTCTGATAAACACATTAGAGGCAAATATTCGATCTTTGGTTATAGGAAAAGTATACACTTCAAATGATCTTGCATACTATAAAAAGGCACATCAGTTTCCCGATATTGTAATAACCAATATAAACGCTGCAATAGATAGTGTATTATTACCAACTATGTCATCTGCACAGGATGATGTATCAGTCGTTAGATCAATGACCAGAAGATCAATTATGATTAGTACATATATAATAGCACCATTAATGGTCGGGTTAGCTGTCTGTAGTAAACCTTTGATCACGCTTATTCTTACCGAAAAATGGTTGCCTTGTGTACCATATTTGGTTATTTATTGCATAACCTTCATTTTTTACCCGATTCATACGTCAAATCTCAATGCCATTAAGGCTCTTGGTAGATCCGATATATATCTGAAGCGCGAAATAATAAAGAAGATTGTTTCTTTTAGCGTTCTTCTTGCCACCATGAATATAAGTGTCATGGCGATGGCATATGGTATGCTATTAACTAGCTTTTTAAGTCAGGTTATCAACAGTTGGCCTAACAGAAAACTACTAAATTATAAGTATATTGATCAAATAAAAGATATTGTTCCTAATATTTTACTTGCTTTCGTAATGTGCCTTTGTGTATACCCTTTACAATTATTAGAACTTCCTAATCGAGTGAATGGAAGAAAACTACCAGAAGTAGTAATTGTTGATTTAAATCAAGAAATGAAACAAATGAAAGGACATTTTTCTTCTTTATTGTTAGAAGAAATAGAGAAAAAATTAGAAAAGAAAGAACAAATCATTTTGTTATTAAATCGTAGAGGATACTCTTCTTTTGTAACTTGTAAAAACTGTGGTTTTACTTTTAAATGTCCGCATTGTGATATTACATTAACGTATCATAAAAGTAGTCATACGCTTCGTTGTCACTATTGTGGTTATGGAGAAAAAGTATATGAAACTTGTCCAGAGTGTCATGAAAAAGCTCTTTCTAATTTAGGAGTCGGTACGCAAAAAATAGAAGAAGAATTACAGGAACTTCTTCCTTCTGCATCAGTACTTCGAATGGATTATGATACCACCAGTCGCAAAGGAAAACATGAAGAAATGATATCTCTTTTCCAAGAAGGAAAATATGATATTTTATTAGGAACCCAAATGGTTGCGAAAGGATTGGATTTTTCCAATGTCACATTAGTAGGAATTTTAAATGCAGATACATCACTTCATATTCCTGATTTTCGTAGTAGTGAAAATACCTTTTCCTTACTTTCTCAAGTAGCTGGTCGAAGTGGAAGAAATCAAAAAGAAGGAAAGGTCATTTTACAAACTTATAATCCTGAACATTATGCCATTCAAAAAGTGCAACATCATGATTATATGGGATTTTATCAAAAAGAAATGGAAATTCGAAAAGTATTAAAGTATCCACCTTATTTTTACTTATGTGATATTAAAATCACAGGAAAAGATGCTTCTATTGTTTTCCAAGAAGCTTTAAAAATCAAAAGAAGTTTCGAAAGAAACTTAAAAAGCACGATTATTTTAGGACCTAGTAGTGCAAGTGTATTTCGTGTCAATCAAATTTATCGTTATCATATTATTTTAAAATATAAGAGGGAAGAGAATCTTTATTCAATCTTGCAGAAAGTACTTTCCCATTATCAAAACAATGTCAAGGTAAAAATAGATATTGACTTTCATCCTAGTCAAATCTTATAAATTATGGTATTCTTAAAATAGAATGGAGGTGTGTCCTGTGATAGAAGATTTTCTTTATAGAAAAGATGTTTTGGATTTTCTTCAAGAATTGAAAACGAATGATCGTTATTTTGATAAGAAATTAGAAGGAATTCAAAACCCTAACTTTTATATGTCACAAGAAGCATCTCTTTATTTATTCTATGATGCTTTGTGGAAATTTTCTTTGATTATTCCTGATCATTCTTATGTAACAGAGTATATAGAACAAGTAGAAAAACTATATCGAAAACTAGATTCTTTCAATCAAATACGAGAAGGCATTCATAAGTTATTAGCAACTACGGTTTCTAAGTATTTCAAAATCGAAAATGTAGAAGAAAAAGAATCCAGAGAAAAAATTCTTTCTCATATTTATGAAAAATATATTCAAGAAGGATATTTCATTCATGGATTTCATTCTCACTATATTGATGCCATTACAAAAGAAGGATTTATTCCGGAACAATATGAGAATTATTATGATCGTTTTCAAAAAGCAAATTCTATTTTTGCGAAATACAATATGATTCATATGATTCCCAAAAACTTTCAAAATAAAAATGTTTATTTTACAGATGATTTCTTTATGGGATGTTACTTTTCCTTATATGCACCAAGTTTCTTTTATCAATTCTTTGTCAATGAAGATTATTTTGGAAAAAGAATTCGAAAAGATTGTTATTTGAAAGATAATTATGATTACTTACTACAACACTTGAAAAGGTTAATGTCTGATTCTTTCTTTTCTGAAGAAGATAAGAAATTTATATTAGAATTAGTAGAAGATGAATGGAATTTACTTCACAAAGAAGAAAGTAAAGTGAGTTTATTACTTGTGAAAAGAAAAGAATTAGGAACGAGGGAAATTCCAATCGAAGATTTTTTACAAGACGAATCAGATTTATTTGAAGTAGTCGATCGTATGTTAAGTCCAAAATATACGAATATTTCTTATGGAGAAAAGATAGAAATAGAACAATTAGAGATTTTATCTTTTGAAAAATATACATATCAAAATCAAAAAGAAAAAGTAGTAGAAGAACCTTCTATTGTAGAAGATCTTTCGAATGAAAATGGTAGTGTTACCATTTTATTGGCACTAGGATCTTTACTCATTAGTTTAGGGGTATTACTAAGTATCTTTTTCACGATTAGGGGGCTATAATATGAGAATTGTTTTTATGGGAACACCTTCTTTTTCTGTTCCTGTTTTAGAGGGATTAATTGAAAATTATGATGTAGTAGGAGTAGTGGCACAACCAGATCGAAAAGTAGGAAGAAAACAAGAGATTGTGTATCCACCAACCAAAGAATTAGCGATGAAACATAACATTCCTGTTTTCCAACCACAAAAGATCAGGGAAGATTATGAACAACTCCTAGATTGGAATCCGGATATCATTATTACTTGTGCTTATGGGCAAATTATTCCACAAGCTATATTAGATATTCCACGTATGGGTTGTATCAATGTACATGCGTCTTTGCTTCCCAAATTAAGAGGAGGAGCTCCGATTCATAAAGCGATTATCGATGGATATGACAAAACAGGAATTACCATTATGTATATGGATGCTTCTATGGATACTGGGGATATGGTTTCTTGGAAAGAAACGGAAATTACTTTGGAAGATACACTAGAATCCTTACATGATAGATTATCCATTATGGGAAAAGAATTATTATTAGAGACCTTACCTTCTATTTTAGATGGTAGTGCTAAAAGAATTCCCCAAAACCATGAAGAAGCAACCTTTGCGTATAACATCAAAAGAGAAGAAGAGCATATTGATTTTTCCAAAACCAAAAAAGAAGTATTTGATTTGGTTCGAGGACTTTATCCTATACCTTCCGCAAATGCGATTTTGTTTGATCAAGAAATGAAAATCTATGCTTGTAAAATGTTAGAAAAAACATATGATGCTCCTTATGGAGAAATCGTAGAAGTAAACAAAGAAGGAATTGTGGTTTCTGTCAAAGATGGATCTATTTTAATTACTTCTTTAAAACCATTTGGAAAAAAGAGAATGGATGCGATTAGTTATATCAATGGAGTAGGAAAAGAGAAATTAATAGGAGAGAGGTTTTTATAATGAAAAAAGTATTAGAAATCATAAAAGAACTTCGAAAAACTCCTAGGGGAAAAGCGGTTCTTTTCTTTGGATTTTATTTTATCTTCTTTTTTGTTCTTATTCTTATGATTCGTACTTCTCCTAAGAATCCTTCTATGCCAATAGAAGAGGAGAAAGAAACTTTTCCAATTGCGAATTACTTAACGAAAAAATATCAATTTATTTATACGATTCAAGAAAATCAAAAGGAAGAAGTTTATCAAGGAAAAAAATTTGAAAATCGTTCTTTATTTCAAAAGAATGGTGTAGAGTATTTTGAAGAAGATGGGGAATTTTATCAAAAACAAAGTTCTTGGGAAAAAAGTGAAAACCCTTATTGGTATTCAGAATTTATGAAAGAAGAAAATATTATTTCTTTGATTTCGCACTCGATGCCAGAATCTACTACCACATATGAAAGTGGTAGTGTAATGTATCAGTTTGTAATCTCTACCAATACCATTAACGAATTATTGTATCAGAAAGAGACTGATATTGAGGAAGTTCCGAATCGTATTTCGGTTCGTATGGATGAGAAAGAAAAACTATCTTCTATTGTTTATTATTTAGACTCTTATTGTGCAGCAGTAGATTCTTGTGATACGAGTTTAAAGATTCATTTATCCTATCAAAATATGGGAGAAATTGATTCCGTTGGGAAACCATTTTAGAAGAGCATAAGCTCTTTTTTCTTTTTGTATTTTGTAGTATAATGAGAATAGGTTTGGATGTGAAAAAATGAAAAACTTATATGGGTTTTCTTTGGAACAATTAGAAGAGTATTTTTTATCCATTGGATCGAAGAAGTTTCATGCGAAGCAGTTATTTTCATGGTTGTATGAGAAGAGAATTACTTCTTTTGAGGAAATCACGGATATTAAAAAGGAAACATTAGAAATTTTAAAAAGAGATTGTAGTTTAGAACCATTAAAAATAGTGGATGTACAAGAAGATGAAGATGTTTTGAAATACTTATTTGCATTATCGGATCAAGAACATGTAGAAGCAGTTTTAATGAAACATGATTATGGAAATAGTGTTTGTATTTCTTCTCAAGTAGGATGTAATATGGGATGTGCTTTTTGTGAATCGGGAAGAAGAAAAAAAGTAAGAAACTTAGAAGTGCATGAAATGGTTCTACAAATATTGATGATTGAGAAAGAGTTTGGAAAAAGAATTAGTCATGTTGTGGTGATGGGAATTGGAGAACCATTTGATAATTATGAGAACTTATTAACCTTTTTCAAAATTATCAATCATCCCAATGGATTAGCGATAGGGGCAAGACATATTACGGTGAGTACTTGTGGAATTGTTCCTAAGATTTTAGAGTTTGCTGATTTTCCATTACAAATTAATCTTGCGATTAGCTTACATGCGCCAAACGATGCATTAAGAAGTAGTTTTATGCCAATTAATAAAGCATATCCTTTAGAAGAAGTCATGGATGCGGTCAAAATATATTTAAAAAAGACCAATCGAAGAGTGACTTTTGAATATATTATGTTAAAAGATGTGAACGACTCTAAAGAATGTGCAGAAGAACTTTGTAGAATTTTAAAAGGAATCAATTGTTATGTAAATTTAATTCCTTATAATGAAACAGAAAATATATCATTTATGCGAACAAGTACTATTCAAATCATGCGTTTTTATGATATACTGAAAAAGAATCATATTGGTGTTACGATTCGTAGAGAATTTGGGGGTAACATCAGTGCTGCGTGTGGACAACTAAGAAGCAAGAAGGAGGACGTATGAAATCGTTTTATTTAACGGATGCCGGAAAAATTAGAGATCATAATGAAGACAGTGTCATTATTGTAAAAAACGATGAAGGTAGTTACTTAATGGCGATTGCCGATGGAATGGGAGGACACTCTGCAGGAGAGATTGCCTCTTCGATTGCCATTTCTCATTTAGGAAAACACTTTAAAGAAAGTTTCCGTAATATGAGTAAAGTAGATGCGGTGAACTGGGTTCGCGATACGGTAGATGAAGTCAATACTTTGATCTTTCAATATGAAAAAAGTCATCCCGAAAGCAAAGGAATGGGTACGACTTTAGTGATGGCAGTTTTAACAAAAGAATATTTATTATTTGGAAATGTAGGGGATTCTTCTGGATTTGTGATGAAAGATGAAAAACTACATAAAGTAACCTATGACCATACACTAGTAAACTTACTAGTCAGTGCAGGGGAATTAACCAAAGAAGAAGCTAGTGTTCATCCAAAAAAGAATGTTTTAATGAAAGCATTAGGGGCTTCTTTAGAAGTAGATGTCGATATATTCGACTGTGATATTGATATTTCAGAAATATTACTTTCTTCCGATGGATTAACAGGAATGGTAGATAGAGAACAAATTGAAAAAGTACTTTTGGGAGAAGGTACGATGGAAGAAAAAGTGATTAAACTAATCAATAAAGCAAATAACAGGGGTGGAACAGATAATATTTCGGTTGCTTATTTAGTACTTACAGAAGAAGGTGAAGATAAGTGATCACAAAGGGGCAAAAAATAAATGATCGTTATGAAGTCATACGATCAATTGGTGAAGGTGGAATGGCTAATGTTTATCTAGGATACGATACGATTCTAGACAGAAATGTTGCGATTAAAGTACTACGTGGTGATTTAGCCAATGATGAAAAATTTGTAAGACGTTTTCAAAGAGAAGCCCTTTCTGCTTCCTCTTTAGCACATCCAAACATTGTAGAAATGTATGATGTCGGAGAAGACGATGGAACTTATTATATTGTCATGGAATATGTCGATGGAAAAACATTAAAGCAACTTCTAAAGAAGAGAGGAACTTTGACGTTAAGTGAAGCCATTGATATTATGAGTCAATTAACCGATGGTATGGCTCACGCTCATGATTCTTATATTATTCATAGAGATTTAAAACCTCAAAATATTATGATCAAAGATGATGGACAAATTAAAATTACAGATTTTGGTATTGCGATGGCATTAAACTCAACGCAATTAACACAAACCAATTCTGTCATGGGAAGTGTACATTATTTACCTCCAGAACAAGCTTCTGGAAAAGGTAGTACCATTAAGAGTGATATTTATTCTATGGGTATTATTTTCTATGAGTTATTGTCTGGATCTTTACCATTTCGAGGAGATAATGCAGTAGAGATTGCTTTGAAACATATGAGAGAAACTCTTCCTAGTTTAAGAGAAGAGAATCCTTCTATTCCACAAAGTATTGAAAATATTATTAAAAAAGCAACTGCGAAGAATCCAAAGAATCGATATGATAGTGCAAGAACTATGCATGAAGATTTATTAACAGCACTAGATGAAGAGAGAATGGATGAAGAACCCTATCAATATAAATATCCAGAAAATGAAAATGAAGGAAGAAGAAAAAGAAAAGAATTAGATGATTTAGAAAATGAGGAAGATGAAAAATTAGAATTAATTGGAGAAGAATCTACCGAAGAAATGAAAGAAAGATTAGAAGAAGAAGAGATTCGTAAAAATAAAAAATTAATTATCATTTTAGCAATTATCTTTGTCATTATTGTTTTAATCTTATTAGCACTTGTCTTTATTCTTCCAAAATTAAGAAATGAAAAAGCAGTTACCGTTCCTAATTGTGAGAACTTAAAAGTCAGTGCTTGTGAGAAGAAATTACAAGAAGCTGGATTTGAAGTGGTAACAGAAATTGAAAGTGTTGCTTCTTCTGAAATCGATAAAAATAGAGTCGTAAAAACAGAACCTTCTGCAGGAAGAAGTATTAAAAAAGGAAGTAAAATTACGATTTATAAATCTTCTGGAGAAGATACATTTGATATTGAAGATTACACAGGACAAAATGCCAATGAGATTAAAGCTCGTCTAGAAGAAAAATATGGATTAAAAGTAACGATTGAAAAGAAAGAAGTAGAAGACAATCAAAAAGAATATGATGATGATGAAATTATTTCTCAATCACTAGGAGCAGGAAGTAAAGTGAAAAAAGGAGATTCGATTACATTATATACACCAAATGTTGTGGATACTTTCCCTGATATTGCAGGAGAAGGATGGAGTTTATCGGATGTAGAAGCTTTCTGTAAAAAGTATGAACTGATCTTAGAAAAGAAGGAGCAACCTGTTGCGGATACTAATAAAATTGGAAAAATTATTAGTCAAAATAGAAGAGCAGGTACGCAAATTGTAAAAGGAACAACATTGATTGTTACAATTGGTACAAAACCAGTCGCAGGAGCTCCTGCGGAAAATGATCCAGAAGCAAATGCAAATGGTGGTACAAATACCACTCCTGAATCTGGAAATAATTCGGGTACTGGAAACAATACTGGAACAGGAACGAATCCAGGATCTGGAAATAATACTGAGACAAATAATGGATAAGGAGACTTATGGAAGGACAAATTGTAAAAATTAGTAGTGATTTATATTTTGTGAGTGCAATGGATACAATTTATCCTTGTAAATGTCGTGGAATATTTCGAAAAGAACATATTACTCCCGTAGTGGGGGATTATGTTTTTTTCGATGCAGAAAAAAAAGTAATTGAAAAAATCCTTCCTAGAAAAAATGTATTAGAAAGACCAAAGGTTTCGAATATTGATCAAGCAATCCTAGTGACCAGTTTAAAAGAACCTGACTTTTCTCTTCACTTGTTAGATAAGTTTTTAGTTCTTTGTGAAGTGAATGATATTCAACCAATTATTTGTATTACCAAAGGTGATTTGGTAAAACAAGAAGAATTAAAAGAGTATGAAGAAATTTTAAAGTATTATAAAGACTTAGGATATCCTGTTGTTTGGAATACGGATGTTATTTCTTTGGAAAAAATATTAAAAGAAAAAACAAGTGTTTTTACAGGACAAACAGGAGCAGGAAAAAGTACGTTATTAAATAAATTGAACCCTAAATGGAACTTAGAAACAGGAGAAATTTCTCATGCATTAGGAAGAGGAAAGCATACGACTAGAGTCGTAGAGTTATTCCCATTCTTAGGAGGAAAAGTAATGGATACTCCAGGATTTTCTGCACTGAGTTTAGAAAAGTATTCCAAAGAACAAATCAGAAATGCATTTTTAGAATTTTCAAAATATCCATGTCCTTTTCCTGATTGTAGTCATACGAAAGAGACAGATTGCGTCGTAAAGAGCAAAGTTTTAGAGAATCATATTATGAAGAGTCGTTATCTTCATTATTTACAATTTATAGGAGGAAAAGAATATGAAAGTTAGTGCATCTTTTTTAAGTAGTAAGAATGTTCCTTTGGATTTAAAAAAATTAAATGATACGGATGTCGATTATATCCATGTAGATATTATGGATGGAAAGTTTGTGAAGAACAAGACAATGCCATTTCATGAGATGAAACATATTTATCAATATACTTCGAAACGATTAGATGTTCATTTGATGGTAGAAGAACCTTCCAAATATATTCCTTTGTATGCAGAATTAAATACAGAGTTCATCACTTTTCATGTAGAAGTAGAAGAAGATATTATGAAAAATTTGGAAATGATTAAAAGCTATTCCATTGGGAGTGGTTTGGCCATAAATCCAGATACAAAAGTTTCTACTTTGGTACCATACCTTCCTTATTTGGATGAAATTCTTATTATGGGAGTGGTTCCAGGAGAAGGGGGACAAAGCTTTTTAGATGGTACAAAAGAAAAGATAGAAGAAATAAGAACTTTAATTGATTCTTATCATGTAAACTGCTTGATTAATGTAGATGGTGGAGTGAATCAAAAGACAAAACAGTTTTGCCAAGAGGCGGATATTTTAACGGCGGGAAGTTATATTATATCGAGTGATAACTTTCAAGAAAAAATATCTAGTTTAAGAGATTAAGTTATGTTATAATGAATGAGAATAGGAGTGGATTAGTGTGAATAATAATATAGAAAATAATAATGAACCAGTTCTAATGAGTCCAAATACAGTAACTCCTACTGTACCAGAGGCCCCTACTATGAATGAAGCGCCACAAATGGTAAATCCAGTGGTAAATGAACCTGTGATACAAGCAGTTCCTACACCAATAGAAGTGGCTCCTGTATCTATGGAACCTGTTTCTCCACCAGTAGAAACAAATCCTGTGCAACCGCAACCGGTTATCAGTGAAGCACAACCTGTCGTGAGTGAACCACAACCCGCTGCAGTAGAACCAGCACCAGGATCTATGCCAGGAGAAGGACCAGATCCTAATGGAATGGTAAATGAGAACTTAAAAACAGTGGAAATTAACTATCAACCCCCTAGTAAAGCAAAAGTGATTGTTATGATGATTTTCTTCTTTCTTATGGTTGGGTTTGTTGTTTTTTTACCACAAATTACACAAATGATTGAACTATATAAAGATTCTAAGAATCCATTTGATGTGAAAATTACAACAGGAGTTTTAACATGTACCGAAACTTCTAGAACACAAACGCTAGATCAAGAGCGTACTTTTGCATTTACATTTACAGATTCTAAACTACATAAGACCGTTTATAAGATTTTCTATCGAGGAGATG
>CAMNDO010000011.1 GCA_946535455.1 uncultured Caryophanales bacterium | reverse complement strand
AAAAAGAGTTGATTTCTCAACTCTTATTTTTGTGAAATACGTACTTTGATTTTCTTTGTCTTAGCACTATAAGATAATTTTAAATCATTTCCTGTTACTTGAACTTCTACTTCATGTTCTCCTACACCATAGTTCTTCAAGTCAATATAGGCTTTGATATCCGCTGCTTGTACCGCATTAATAGCTTCTTCACTACCTTTTACCACAACCGTAACTTGTCTGTCTTCTACAGATAATGCTTGTACTTTTAAATTAGGATCTAAGTTTTCTGATTGCACGGAAATATTTTCAAATTCCTTACTAGAAGAATTATCAATAATTACTTTTACAGTCATAGTCTTAGAACTTAATTCTGTAATACCATTTGGTTTTTTCAATGTAACATTAAATTCTTTATCCTTTTCTAATCCTTTGACATCAATCTCTACTTCTAATTGTTTGATGGCATCAATCGTTTCTTGCGCACCATATACCGTAATAGAAGAAAGACTGGTTTCCATTGTCTTAATGGATTTTCCAAAGGCTAAACTTCCTACTGGAACTACTTTTACTGGAATTTCTTTACTTGGTGAAGTAATCGTTACATTCGCAGTAACTGTTTTTGGTACAATTTCTACATCTAGTATTTTTCCATCATCATCATATGCCACTAAAGGAATATCTTTGACCGTAATTTCTCCTGCTTTTGGATTTGGAATATTTTTAACATCCAATAATGCTTTAACAGAAGCTACTTGATCTAGTTTATATTGTGCTCCTTTTACAATCACATCGGTACGATCAATTTCTACATTACTAATATATAATTTTGTATCTAATTGATCTTGATGTAAGATATCATATGTTAATGTTCTATTTTCACTGACTTTTTCATAAATCGTAACGGTTACTTGAGAAGGATCTAATTTATAATCTAGGGAACGTAATCTTTGTGTATATTTCAAAGTTACTTTATGATTTCCTTCTTTTAAACCTGTTAAATCAACACTAACTCCTTTCGAAGGAGATTGTTTTGCAAGGAAGATATGTCTTCTTTGACCAATTAATGTAATATCAACATCTTTTGGTAATCCTTCAATAACATATAATTCTTCATTATAAACAGCTGTGACTGGTTGATTATATAAAATTTCTGCATATTGATCCATCATAACATTACTTTCCCCATCAATCACAGCAAATACTCCAAATGCTAGTAATAAGCTGACAATAATGAGTACTGATTTCTTCCCAGAAACACGATCAAATCCTTTGGCGAATCCCTTTCCAAAATCCATAAATTTTAAAATTAATTTTGTAATTGGAGTAATTAACCATTTATCAAAGAATAGTGCAATGATATGAAAAAATCTTCCAATTCCCTTACCTATCTTCTTCATAAATCTTCTCCTCAATAATTTCAATATCATCTTCTGTATCTTGTTTTGGTTTCAACTCATCAATTAACATCATACGAACATCATCTAATGTTAAGTTATATAGAATTTCTCCCTTTAAAGCAATGGATACTCTACCCGTTTCTTCTGAAACAACGATACAAATCGCATCGGTTTCTTCCGCAAGTCCTAAAGCTGCTCTATGTCTAGTTCCCAATCTTCGATTGATCTTTGCACTACTACTTGTTGGGAATACTGCTCCTGCACAAGTGATACGATCTCCTTGAATGATAACTCCTCCATCATGTAAAGGATTTCCTTCATAAAAAATGGCAATCAATAAATCACTCGATAAATCGGCATATAGTTTTTTCGCTTTATCAATATAATTTCCTAAACTAACATCACGTTCAATGACAATTAAAGCACCAATTCGTTCTTTACGAAGATAATCGATTGCATTGACCATTTCATAAACCAAATGTTCTCTTTCATCTACCGTTAATACTTTATGTCTTCCTAGTAATTGACTTCTTCCTAATTGTTCTAGAATCGTACGAATCTCAGGTTGGAAAATAATAATTAAAGCAACAGGTCCCCATTGAATAATATAATCTAATAAATATCCAACGGTAATAAATCCTAACCAATCACTAATTAATTTAATAATAATAACAAAAGCAACACCTTTAAAAATTAAAGATAGTTTTACGTTATTTTTAATATTCTTTAGAATGTAATAAAAAATAAACCAAACCAAAGAGATATCTACAATTTTACGAATTACATTTAATACGTCTGAAACTGTTATAATCATCACGTCATCTCCTCCAATATAGGACAAAATAAGTATCACCTATTCTAACCCCATATCTATTATAATGATATCATTTTTCAAAATATTTATCAACCAATTTGAACGAGGAAAGGAAAAAACTTATCCAATAGAATAAGTTTGAAATATCTTTTCTTGTTTTCTTTTTGCTTTTACTTTTTGATTCGATTTCAAAGGATCAATAATAGGATTTTCTTTTACCTTTTCCAAAACTTTGAAATCTACAATGGCACTTTTTGGATCAGAAGATACTAATCGTAGTTTTAAACGATCTCCCATATAATAAGATTCTCTCTCATCCATAGAAAGTAAGGTAAATGTTTCTGGATTATAAACATAATCTCCTGAGAGATTTCTCATACGAACCATTCCTTCTAATAAATTATCTAATTGAATTAATAGTCCGTTTCTTCCAACAGAAACAACCGTTCCTTCAAATACTTCATGAATATGTTTTTGAAAATATCTTCCAGTCTCCATTGCTAGTACTTTCTTTTCTACTTCTTCTTCTACACGTTCCATTTTAGAAGCTTGTATCGCAAAAGAAGATGCCTTGGTAATCCATTCTTTTTTATTCTTCTCTTTTTTCTCTGGATCTTTTTCGAAGTAACAATCATCGATAATTTGACTTAAAGAATAATCCGCAAGTCTTCGAATAGGAGAAGTAAAATGACAATACAAATCAAATCCTGTTCCATAGTGACCAATGTTTTTGGTACTATAACCCGCATGAGACATACAACGAATTAAATGCGTTGTTAATACATTAGATAATTTTCCACTATTTTGAACATGATTGGCTAATTGTTGTAGTAAAGACTTATCTTCTAAAATATCATAGGAAGAATATGGGAAAGATAAATCAATCGCATCTAACAATCGTAAGAACTCCGTTAATCTTTCTTCGTTTGGTAATCCATGAACACGATATACACAAGGAAGACCCTCTTCTTCTAAGATTTTTCCTACTTGAACATTAGCCGCTAACATAAACTCTTCAATCATATTTTCCGCATCCATTTGATAACGATTTTTCACAGCATAAGGAAATCCATTTTCATCATGAACAAAGTTTAATTCTGGGCGATTGAATTCAATAGCTCCCTCTTGTTCTCTTCTGTTTCTTAGCTTTTTTGCAAGGCAATCCATCAGTAGTAAATCTTCTACATAAGGTTCTAAGGAAGAGTTACATATTCCTCGTTGAAGCAATTGATTTACTTCTGTATAAGTAAGTCCCCTTCTAGAATGAATCACACTAGGAACTAACAATCCTTGTACATAGTTTCCTTCTTCATCAAACTCCATAATCATGGATTTCGTTAATCGATCTACTCCATCATGTAAGGAACAAATTCCATTACTTAACGCATGAGGGAACATAGGCTCTACAGAACCTCCAAAATAATAACTCGTTCCCTTTCGAAAAGCATCTTTTTCTAAAGCCGATCCTTTTGGTACATAATAACTAACATCTGAAATATGAACGCCTAATACATAATGGCCATTATACATTTTTTTAATCGAAATCGCATCATCCTTATCTTTGGTATCGGCTCCATCAATAGAAAAAACATTCCATCCTGTGAAGTTATTTCTTCCTCTTTTATCTTCTTCTCTAACAAAAGAAGGAATAGAATGGACTTGTTTCATACTTTCTTCACAGAACCCTTCTGGCATACCGCATTTAAATGCTTCTAATAAAGTTTCATCAAAAGGATCATCTTTATGTCGAAATTCATTGACCACTTCCGCAATATAAAAATCCGTATTGGTCTGTTCTTTTAAAGTAGCAGAAACAATCATACCTTCCACTTGTTCTCCTTCTAAGGCAATCGTAATAAATTGTTTCTTCTTATCCAAAGGTTTTAAGTAATAACTACCTCCAATACGAACCACTTCTCCCGTAACAGCTTCTAAATTTCTTTCTAACACGCGAAGAACTCGTGCACTTTTTCCGTCCACGATATCAATCAATACAGAATCACCGTCAATCGCCCCATTCGAGTATTCTTTTCGAATCGGGATTTTTTCCTCATAAGTTTGTTCTTTTCCTTCTTTGATAGAAGAATGAACACAAACGACAAAACCATTTCCTGATCTTTGTCCATAAAATCTTCCTTTTCGAAAAGAAGTTTTTCGAAGAAGGGTATATTTATCATGAGGAGTTTGATAATAATCGAAATCTTCTGTTCCTTTCGAAACAATGTGCTCTATTTCCTTCTTGTCTGAATCTGAAAGATGATACCCCTCATTTTCTTTTTGTATGATTTT
Organism: uncultured Caryophanales bacterium; assembly: GCA_946535455.1. Lineage (GTDB taxonomy): Bacteria > Bacillota_I > Bacilli_A > RF39 > UBA660 > UBA3789. Next base: position 6,220 of record CAMNDO010000011.1, on the reverse strand, counting down.
TTCAACACGAATCCATAGTTTTTCCATGTTCATTGGCTTTTTTTCTCTTTGAAATGCCAAATCAATATACTGCTTCATATGATGCCCCCCAATAATAATTTACCATAAAAAAAGAGAAAAAAAAAGACATAGTTTAGTCTCTTTTATAGTCTAAGTGGGCCATTAAAATTCCAATATTAATGATTCCACAAATTCCCACTATCGTATAGATCATTTTGGTAAAAAATGTAGCCGATCCAAAGATAGAGGCGACCAAATCAAAATCCATAATACCAATTAATCCCCAATTAATAGCTCCGATAATGGTAATGACCAATAATATTTTTTGAACAGTTTCCATATATGATTAACCTCCTAGAAGTAGAATACCCAAACATATTATTTTTATACAAAAAAAAAGTTATTTTCATAACTTTTTTTAAGGTATTCTTCTTACGGCTATGACATGCGTTCCGCTTCCTCTAGTCCAAGCAGCAACATCGCTTGCGATTACTCCTTGTCTAGGGTTCGTTGCGTGAACCATTTGACCGTTTCCTACATATAATGCAGAATGCGTTGGGCTTCCTGCCCCATATCCCCATAACAGGATATCTCCTGGTTGTGCACTTTCATAACTAACGGGAACTCCATCAAACTGTTGTCCATACGTTCCTCGACTAATAGAGATTCCAACTCTAGAATAAAGATGTTGAACAAACCCACTACAATCAAATCCATATGGTCCGTTTCCACCCGCAACATAAGGAGATCCTATATAAGAATAAGCCATAGAGACCAAGTCTCCTCCTGAAGCATTGGCAGCTACATTAGAATACACTGGTGTATAAACTGGTTTTGGTTCCAAAACCTTTAATAAAAAGGTTATCATAGAAGCATTTCCGTGTTGATCTTTTGCTGCAACGGTAACTTCATGACTTCCTACATGATCAATTTCTACATCATTGTAGCGGAAATGATAATACGAACGACTCTCTTCTGTCACATCTCTTGCATAAGAAATAGGTCCTTCTACTTCATCATGAACCGATACAATATTACTCGTAAGGTCATAATCATCTCCTTGTGTAATGGTTACTACTTCACTTTCTAATTGAATGACTGGAGCAACCGTATCTACAACCGATACCACAATAGGGACTTCCCTTACAATATTTTCTTTTTTTACTTCGACAACAACTTCTTGTTCTCCAACGATACTCGTATCTACATCATTTTTAATCGATACGATTTCCCCTTCTACTTTTTTGATCAAATCATTTACATTGTAATTTGCTGTACCATATTCGACTGCATGATTCTCTTTTACAACAACTTTAATGCTGTTATAAGTGTCGTAATTATGATAAACATAACAACTGTACATGATGACTAATGACACCAACACTAAAGATACAAATCGCATCTTCGAGGGTCCATCAATTGTTTTCATATGTAATATCCTCCTAAAACAAGCGACGTTTTCTATTGTAGCAAACAAGGTTATAATTGTCAAAATTTATTCTTCTAAAAAACGAAGCAAATCTTCTAATACTATTATGGGAAAACGATATTCTTTTTATACAAAATTATTTTCTTTTGGATAATTCTACCACTTTCCTCCATAGAAGAGGCCCCACAATTCCATTTTCTTCAAACCCATAATCTTTTTGTAATTTTAAAACAGATTTTTCCGTTAAATCATCAAAAGTACCATTTACACGAACACCAGGAATCGAATGATCAAATAAACAAATTTGAAGAAGAAACTTTTGAAATCTACGTACATCTTCCCCTGTCGTTCCTTTTGTTAAAAAATAATCAGGATATAATTCATCTACATAGTTTTGATATTCTACAGGAAAAGATTTTAAAATGGATTGATACGTTTCCTTTAATACTTTCCAATCACGATACGTAAAAACTCCTGTGACAGGTAACCCATATTTTTTTTGAAATGCTTTTACCATTGTAATAGAATTATCATTATAAATAGAATTGGTTTGTAATCTAGGAATATCTGGGTCTAAAAAAGCAATTGCATCCAAAAAGTAATGAATATGTTCTACTTCAATCCCTGTATCTCCATAATTCAATTCATCTTCATATAGAAAAGTTGCTTCTCGTTCGGTTAATCCTTCTGAATACAAATCCGATAGTTTTTTCACACTCGTATAAACATATTTGATTTTATACCAAGTCGCTTTATCCACAATTCCTGTCATTGGTAAACTAAAGATTTGTTGAAATTTAGAAACAGCATCCTTCGTCTCTTGATCATAAATTCCAACCGTACTAGAAATATCAGGAATCGCAGGATAATTTTTACGAATTCTTCTTAAATCTCTTTGAATCGCAAGAACAGGATTTCCAGCACTTCCAAGTCCAATATTATATCCAGGAAACCCTTGTGTATTATCTCCTACTGGTGCATTATACTTTATGTTAATATCATTCCCATAATACGTTCTCAAAATTTCTAATGCTGTCTTTCCTTGATTGGCTAAAGAGACACTTCCCCATTGAGAAAGTCCATCACAAGTAGTGTTTCTTCCATCACAGTACCTAGTAAAATAAGGCTGAATTTGATTGGCTTTTACGACATAGTTATTGAAAATGTTTTGCACAATATTGTTGATATTTTCATAAGTAGAACGATTAGGCGTATATTTTTGATCATAAATCGGAGAAGATGTAATATCAAAATAATACCCTTTACTTCGATACCATTCATTATAAACACGGTTCATCGTAAAAGAAATAATCGCATAAATATTCGCAATCAAAGCATTTTCTGGCCATGTAGGATAAATTTCAGAAGAAGCCACATTCGCAATATAATCCGTAAAAGGAATCGTGATATCTTTCGCAGCCTCATCGGGTTTTCCCAAATGAACGGTAATGGTATTGGGAACAATTGGATATCTAACTGCCATACATACCACCTGGAATAAAGTTAATATTTTGTACGACACAAATTCCATCATACATATTCACAGAATAGTTTTGTTCTTCCTTTTCTGAAATTGCCTCAATGGTATACAAAGTAGAGTTTGGAACATCTAAATTATTGAATGCAATAGAAGGTGCTGGTAAGGATAAAGATTCAATCATCCCAGAAGCATCTGTCTTCCCATCAAAAAAGATGACTTTTTCTCCTTCAATACTCGTACTCACAATAATTCTTAATCCACTCACAGGTAATGCCTCACTTGCTGCATAAGCATGTACTTTTAAGTTTCCTTTTCCTGAATTCTTCTTGATAAAATTCTCATAAGAAACAGGATTTACTACGTGAAATTCATTAATATTCATAATATCCTCCTATATTTTTAATACTTGTCCAATCGATAATAAATTGCTAGACAAATTATTCTTTTTCTTAATATTTTCTACACTCGTAGAAAACTTCTTCGCAATGGAATACAAACTATCTCCTTTTTGAACGGTATAAGTTTTGGATGGGTTACTAGTAGAAGGAATATATTCTTCTCCAAAACATTCCTCTACTTCCATCGTAGGAGAAGTTCTTATTTTTAAATTTTGACCAATGGTTAACGTATTCTTTTTTAAACCATTGTCTTGAATGATAGAATCTACTGTTGTTTGATATTTTTTCGCAATCGAATATAAGGTATCTCCTTTTTTTACAGTGTAATTCACAAAAGTAGGATTCACCATTTCATCTGGTTTTGTATAAATTTCTGGAATTCTCAATACTTGACCAATGGTTAAGCTATTATTTTTTAAATAATTTAAGTTTTTAATGGCTTCGACTGAAGTATTATAAACTTTTGCGATAGAATACAGCGTATCTCCTTTTTTCACAGTATAATAAAATAAATTATCTGGATTTAATCCACTTTTGATAGGAATTTTTAACTGTTGCCCCACTTGAAGCGTAGATGCATTCACATTATTTAATTCCGCAAGTTCTGTAACCGATACTCCATATTGGTTACTAATCCCCCATAAAGTATCTCCTCTTTTTACCACATAAACTTCATTCATAGTTTCACCCTATTGTAATATATGCAGGAAAAAGAAAAAGTCTTCTGTTTTAAAAAAATCTCAAGTTTTCCTTGAAATTTTCTTAATTCAGTTTTTGACTTTTTTTCAATCGACTATAAATCAACAATTCTATACTCATTATCATTAATACAAATAAAATCATCGTTTGAATTTGGCTCATAAAGAACAACGGAATCACAACAATCGATCTTGCAAGAGATTCTAACCATTGATAAATCAAATTATAGTGTGTTAAATCCATACCATTTCTATTTTCAAAATAGATTTTATTGACAGACTGTGCTTGCATCTTTTTCACAATACCTTCTATAAAATAAACCAATAAAATGAAATAATTCAATATGAAAATTTTCATAATACAGATTAGGAAAAATAAGATAGAACTTAGTACAAAATAATTCTTCTTTTTAATGATTTTTCCATATAGAAAAATAAATAAAATAATTGCTGCATTACTAATAGCATTCAAATTCCCTGCCATCGAATAGGTATTTTGAATATACATAGCAATGTATATTGGAAATAAAAAGGTCAATAAATTGGTAATTTCATATAAGGTAAATGCCAAATAATTCCTCTTATCATATTCTTTTAAATGTTTCCAAAGTTGGATATCTTCTTTCTCTTTTTGATAAGGTATCTTCATTAAAGGAATGACACTGATGAATAATAAAATAGAAGAAATATACATCACGATTGTCATATCCCAATTGTCTAATAGAATTGCCCCTACATATCCAGATAAAATAGAGGCTATCTCTGCAGAAACCAAAATAATACTAAGAGATTCCGAAGAGTTTCTTTGAGGAATCACATTCGAAATATAATATCTTCTCGCAACCCAATATCCTCTTCGATAAAGAGAATACAAAATAGAAATCAGAACAATATAGAGAGGAGTCGTCACGATATTATTTAATACCAATTGTAAAATGATAAAGGAAAAGATCCCAATATACATAACAATAGAATAATGATATTTTTCACCTATATATACAAAGAAATAAGAAATAAAAATAGCCAAAAAATTTTCTAAAAAATAAAATGTTAAAATAGAATAAATCGGAAATCCACTCTTAAATAAATACAAAGAAATAAAAATTTCAATTAAAGACCTAGCAAATGTAGACATAAAAGAAAAAACATTAAATTTAAATTGATTATCTTTTCTTTTCTTCATATTATCCCTCTATTCTTTTTCATCATAGTGCTCTAAAAAAGATTCATATTCTCCTTTTTTCTTGACTCCTAAAACACAATTTAAATTAACATTATCCAAAGCTTTATAAATATTATAATCTACATTTGGATTTTGTTCTTTTAAAGATCGTATTAATTTTTTCATTTCTAATCGCTTACTCGTTCCATCATCTACAATAGAACAATTTTCTGTAAAACGACAAGCACAGTTAATAAATTCTAATTCATTATACTTTTTCCAAGCTAAAACTGCTTCTTCTCTTATCAAATATAAAGGACGAATTAGTTCCAATCCTTCAAAGTTTTCACTATGAAGTTTTGGCATCATGGTTTTAATTTCTGATCCATAAAACAAGGAAAGAAGAGTAGTCTCAATCACATCATTAAAGTGATGCCCCAGTGCTATCTTATTGCACCCCAACTCTTTTGCTTTTCCGTATAAGCATCCTCTTCTCATTCTTGCACATAAATAACAAGGACTTTTTTCAATATCCGAAACAATATCAAAAATATCACTTTCAAATATTTCTAAAGGAATATTCAAAAGTTTAGCATTTTTCTCAATCATTTCCCGATTCATAGGATTATAACCAGGGTCCATACAAACATAATGCACTTCAAAAGGAAATTTTCCATGTCTTTTTAACTCTTCCATACATTTTGCTAGTAAAAAAGAATCTTTTCCTCCAGAAATACAAACCATAATTTTATCATTTTCTTGGATGAGTTCATACTCATTCACAGCTTTTACAAATTTACTCCAAATATCTTTTCGGAATTTTTTAATAATACTCTTTTCAATTTCTCGATACTTCTCCATAAAAACTCCTGCTTTATATCATGCTTTTTGTGTTTAATTAACATTTTTTAGAATGTAATGTTTCTAATGATGGTGATAATGATGATGAACATCCGTAGGTATTTTACATTTTTCCTGTTCACAATCTTCATCCTTTAATTCAAATTCAATCGTAGAATGTACAATGTTATGATCCATCAACTCTTCTCGAAT
>CAMNDO010000010.1 GCA_946535455.1 uncultured Caryophanales bacterium | reverse complement strand
TGATAAAGAATACATTTTTCACTATCAGGATAAGGATAATAAATGAAGTAGTCTTTCTTTTTAAAATAAGAAGAGACTTCTAATTTTTCTTTTGGATTTAAGAAAAAAGTACTTTTTAAATTGTGAAAACGAGTTACATTTTTTTCTGCAAAATACATAAAAATCCCTCTTTCAAGGGATATTATATCATAAATAATCTTTTAATTTATCTAAGTATTCTTCTTGCATTTTGATATAAGAAGAACAAATCTTATGAACTTTTTTGTCCATTGTTTTATGGTTTAAGAGTCTTTTTCCTTCTACAATACCCATGTTAGTTCCTTTGATTAACAAATCTGCAAGATTTGAAATACTATCATCCATCATGGTATCCATTTCTACACCAAACCAAGTTCTCATCTTTTCCATTGCACTTGTCTCATGAATATCTTTCGTTGTATATTCTCGGTACAAATCATTAATCTTACTTCGAAAGATTTCGTATTCCTCTTTTTGTTTTTCTAACAAATCATGGAAAGAATCTTCTTCTACTTTTGGTAAAATAAAGTTTAATGCATCTACTCCCATACAACAACCTTTGTGTAGTTCATCTAATGTATTGATATTATTATCCATAACATACCTCCATTTTTAGTATGGAGAATATGAGAAAAATCATACTCGTTTTTTGAAAAAAATGGTATAATGAAATTAGTTTAGGAAAGGAGAAGTTGTATGTCAGAAAAAATTCCTACAGCTGGAAAAATCTGGTTATGGATTTTATTGGCTATTCAAGCAATAGGAGCTATTAGCGGATTATTGGTACTTACAAAAGGACCTATCTTTATTGCCGCAACGGTTGTCGCAGCAGTAGAAGCCGTAATTCTATTCTTACTTTTAAAAGGAAAAGGATTACCAATGTATATTGCATATGTTGTGTGGCATTTGGTGAATGTAGTATTAGGACTATATATGCAATATGATCCAGAAAAAATCCAATGGGTTCCTTATCTTACAGGAGCAATCATTGGACTTACTATTGTCTATGTTACTGTATACTATTCCGTAAGAAATACATTCGAGAAAAAAGCTCAGTAATGAGCTTTTTATTTGTATAAAAAAGGAATTTTATGTTATAATATGGTCGTTGAGAGAAGGGATAACATGGCAAAAGTTGTGATTGGTATGAGTGGTGGAGTCGATAGTAGTGTCGCTGCTATCCAACTTCAAAAACAAGGGTATGAAGTCATTGGCCTTTTTATGAGAAATTGGGACTCTTTAGCGGATGGAGAATTGGATGCGCCAGAAACAGAATCCGGAATTTGTCCACAAGAAGAAGACTATAATGATGCCGTAGCCGTTTGTGAAAAATTAGGGATACCACTTTATCGAAAAGATTTTGTCAAAGAATATTGGGACTACGTATTTACTTATTTCTTAGAAGAATTAAAAAATGGTCGTACACCAAATCCTGATATTATGTGTAACAAATATATTAAGTTTGATATGTTTGCAGAAGAAGCAAGAAAACTAGGGGCGGATTTTATCGCAACAGGACATTATGCTAGATTAGAGAATGGAAAACTACTTCGAGGAGTGGATTCCAATAAAGATCAAACTTACTTTTTATCACAAGTTTCCAAAGAACAATTTCAAAATGTATTGTTCCCAATTGGAGATATGGAGAAAAGCGAAGTAAGAAAAATTGCGGAAGAGTATGATTTGATTACTGCAAAGAAAAAAGATTCTACGGGTATTTGTTTCATTGGAGAAAGAAATTTTAAAAACTTTTTAAAGAATTATTTACCCAATCAAAAAGGAAAAGTCATCAATATTGAAACAGGAGAAGAAATAGGAGAACACATTGGATTAATGAACTATACCATTGGTCAAAGAAGAGGATTAAATATTGGTGGTACAGAAGATAAAATGTTTGTCGTAGGAAAAGACTTAGAAAAAAACATTTTATATATCTGTTTAGGAGAAGAGAATGATTATTTAATAAGTACTTCTTGTATTGTGAATCAAGTAAATTACTTAGGAGAAGAAAAACGAACCAATGTCACTGCAAAATTTCGTTATCGACAAGAAGATATTCCTGTGGAATTAGAGTGGAGAGATAACGAAGTTCTTGTGAAATATCCACAAGGAGTAAAAAGTGTAACACCAGGACAAGCTTGTGTATTTTATTCAGGAGAAGAATGTCTTGGTGGAGGAATCATCAAGGAAGTACAAAAAGATGGAAAAAAACTTTGGTATTTATAAAAATCTTGTTATAATAAAAAAGTAGGTGAGAAGTATGAAGAAAAAATATATCGCAAGTATTGTGGTAATTCTTATTTTAGCGGCAGTTGTTTTCTTTGCGATTCAAAATCAAAAAAGAACCATGGAGCAAACAGATGCATATCAGTTTGCAGAAGAATACATGTCCATTAATGGAACAGAAAATAACAATGGAAAAGAATATAGAAAGATAGAGATTCCAAAAGACAATCCTTTTGTGTATGCCAAAGCAGAAGATATTGTTTCTAAAATAGAAAAAAAAGAAAGTTTCATCGTTTACTTTGGGTTTTCTACTTGTCCATGGTGTAGAAGTGTATTAGAAGAATTAATTCATGCAGCAAAAGACAAAAAGGTAGATACCATCTATTATGTAGATGTGTTAGAAATCCGTGATACTTGGGAAGTGAATGATGCTGGATTTATTGTTCCTGTCAAAGAAGGAGATCCTTCTTATATGAAATTAATTGAGATGTTAGATAATGTATTAGATCAATATACATTAACCAAAGATGGAAAAGAAGTTTTTGTTGGAGAAAAAAGAATTTATGCACCAAATGTAGTCGCAATTTCTCGTGGAAAAGCTCTTCAATTAGAGACAGGAATTCCAGAAGATTTAAAAGATCCTTATGGAGAATTAACAAAGGATATGAAAAAGTATTCTTATGAAAAGTTCACTTGCTTAATGAAATGTTTAGAAGAAGATAGTATTACTTGTCAAAAAAATAGTTGTTAAGGGTGTCTTAGGACATTCTTTTTTTTATAAAATAGAAAAAATGTTATATAATAGATATAGTTGGGAGTGATTATATGAAAAAGCCAATGGTTTTATGTATCTTAGATGGATGTGGAATTGCTCCAAAAGGTCCCTATAATGCTTTTGATAATGCCAATACTAAGACATTAGATACGTTAAAAGAAAACTTTCCTAGTAGTATTTTAGAAGCTTCTGGAAAAGAAGTGGGATTACCTATGGGACAAATGGGTACGAGTGAAGTAGGACATATGAATATAGGAGCAGGACGAATTGTATATCAATCTTTAGAAATGATTAATCATGCCATTGAGACCAAAGAGTTTTTTCAAAATGAAAACATTTTAAAAGTCATGAATCATGTAAAAGAGAATCATTCGAAATTACATATTATGGGATTGATTGGAGATGGAGGAATTCATTCTCATACTTCTCATCTTTTGGCCATTGTGGATATGTGTAAGCAAAATCAGATTGAAGAAGTGTATTTTCATTTGTTTACAGATGGAAGAGATACTGGAACGCATACGGCAGGAAAATGGATTGGGAAATTAGAAGAAAAAATCAAAGAAACGGGTCTTGGAATCATCACAACCATATCTGGAAGATATTATGCGATGGATCGAGATAATAATTATGATAGATTGAAACTAGCCTATGATGCGATTTGTTATGGAATTGGAAAAGAATACGATAATGTAGAAGAAGTATTACAAGATCAATATGCACAAAATATCACCGATGAATTTATTCTTCCTAGTGTCATTCATGATGGAAAACTTTCGGATCATGATGGTATTATCGTATGGAATTATCGACCAGATCGTTTAAGAGAAATGTTTACCGCAATCACCAATCCAGAAGCATCTCCTATGGAAACAACAACTTTCCATAATATTAAGTTTGTTTCGATGTTACCAATCTGTGATACCGTAAAAGGAGAACATGCTTTTGAACATCAAGAAGTATCCAATGGATTAGGAGAATATCTTTCGACATTAGGACTTTCTCAATTAAGAATTGCAGAAACAGAAAAATATGCACATGTTACGCATTTCTTTGATGGAGATCAAGATTTAGATTTACCAAATACAAAACAAATTTTAATTCCATCTCCTAAAGTCGCAACCTATGATTTAAAACCAGAAATGAGTGCAAAAGAAATTACAGATACCTTAATAGAAGAACTGAATCAAAATGATTTAGATTTTGTGGTATTAAATTATGCGAATGGAGATATGGTAGGACATACGGGAGTGTATGAAGCGGCTGTGAAAGCAGTAGAGTTTATGGATGAATGTCTTTCTAGAGTTTATGAAAAAATAAAAGAATTAGATGGAACTTTAATCGTTACTGCAGATCATGGAAATTGTGATGTTATGATGAATGAAGATGGAACCATTTGTACAACACATACTACTAATCCAGTACCGTTCATTGTGACAAGAAATGATATTACACTAAAAGAACATGGGAAACTCGCAGACATTGCCCCAACGATACTAGAATTAATGAAATACCCAATCCCAGTAGAAATTAAGGGAGAAAGCTTATTAAAATAAAAGAAGGTTATTTATAGTAGAATAATCTTCTTTTTTAAGGTATAATGAATACGAGTAGGTGATGATATGGATGAGAAAAAAATCAAAGATGAAAAAGCATTAGAAAATAGATGCCCGTCTTGTAAGGCTTCTATCAAATATAATCCCAAAGTAAAAAAATGGAAATGTGATTATTGTGGAAGTGAATTTACTCTAGAAGAAATGCAGAAGTTTAAAGACAATGCTTCTACAGAAGAAAAAAATAAAAAAGAAGAAAAGAAACAAGAAGAGCAAGTCTATATCAATTATCATTGTGAAAGTTGTGGAGCAGAAATTATTGCGGATGAAGCGACTTCTGCTACCTTCTGTGTTTATTGTGGAAATACAGCAATTTTACAAAGTAAATTAGAAGGAAAGTTTTCACCGGATTATATCATCCCTTTTCAAAAAGAAAAACAAATTGCGATTGATGCTTTTAAAAACTTATCCAAAGGAAGACCTTTTGTACCAAGAGATTTTAATAAAGAAACCAATATTGAAAAAATAAGAGGAATTTATATTCCATTCTGGTTATATGATTTTAATGTATCAGGTGATATTGTAATGGATGCTAAGATAGTGCATTCTTGGACAAGAGGAAATACCCATTATACCAAAACCAGTACTTTTCAGGTAACCCGTGGAGGAAAGATGGATTTCTCTATGATACCAGTAGATGGTTCTACACATTTTGATAATGATATCATGAATACCATAGAACCATTTCATTATAATGAATTAATTCCCTATAATCATGCATACTTATCAGGATTCTATGCAGAAAAATATGATGTAGCATCCGAGGACGCAAAAGAAGAGGCGATAAATAGAGCCATACGTTCTGCAAAAGACACACTCGAAGCAGATGCCGTGGGATATACTTCTAAAATAATCTTAAATGATAACTTAGAAGCAAAAGAAAAATCTACCAAATATGCATTACTACCAGTGTGGATGGTTAATGTAAAATATAATAATAAGATGCATACCTTCGCAATGAATGGACAAACAGGAGAATTCATTGGAAATATTCCTTTGGATAAAAGAAAAGTCGTTCTTTATACCATCGCGATTTGGATTCTATCATTAGCCATTTGTATTGCTTTGAGTTATATGCTTTACATAACGGGAGGTAAATAAGATGAAAAAGATATTGTTAATAATCACCTTATTTTGTATGAGCATCTTACCCGTTTATGCAGAGGTAGAGACAGTTGATAGAAATACATTAGAAAACTATGGTGTGAATAAAAAATGGAATATTACAGATCATAATAAAAGTAATGTTATGAATACACCAAAAGTAGATGCTTCTTTGAAAATTTATGATTTTTCAGAAGTGTTAACGGAAGAAGAAGTACAAACCTTAAAAGAAAAAATCAATTCTTTTATAGAGAAAACCAATATGGATATGGTCATTGTGATTCCTAAATTTTCTTATTCCAGTGATCAACAAAACGAAGACTATGCGGCTGACTTTTATGATTATAATGATTTTGGATTAGATTTTGAAAAGTATAGTGGTGTATTATTCTTACGAAATACGTATGATGACGATCCTTACTTCAATATTTATACATTTGGAGAAGCACAATTATATTTTGACTATGATCGATTAGAAGAAACATTAGATGATGTTTATGATGACATCAAAAGTGGAAATTATCTAGACGGATTTAGTATGTTCATTGATAATATGGAGAGATACTATTCTTTAGGATTTCCGAAAGGAAAAGAAAAGTATTATATAGATGAGAATGGAATTGTGAAAATCCCTTATACTATCCCATGGATTTTATCAATTGCGATTTCTACTATTGTTACGATGATAATCGTTGGGATTTTCATCAGTAAAAATAAAATGGTGAAAAAAGCCACAACAGCATCAGAATATTTAAAGAAAGATTCTGTAAATATCACCAATAAAAAAGATATTTTTATTACTTCTCACACAACTAGTTATACAACTTCATCTAGTAGTGGAAGCGGAGGAGGAGGATCTAGTTTTGGTTCTTCTGGTGGTGGACACAGTAGTGGTGGAGGTAGACACGGATAAATTTCAAAATTTAATTTTCATTTAATAAAAATAAGATAAAGTAAAAAAGAATGAGGTGGAAATATGGAAGAAAAAAAAGAAAAAGAAGTAGAAGTAAAAGAAAAGAAAATAGAAGAGAAGGAACCGGTAAAGAAAAAGAGTAAAAGTTTATTCTGGATTATTAGTGCATTTGTAATTTTAATTGTAGTTGCGTTTGTGATTGGTTTGAATAATGCTGGATTATTAAACATTACGGCATTTCAAAAACCTAGAGCAGAATTAAGTTATACTAGCACAACTAATAAAGTAAAAGAAGGAATCTACATGACAGATGTTTCTGAAATTGTAGAAGAAGTAATGCCTTCTATCGTGGCCATTACAAGTAAAACACTAGTATCTTCTGGACGATTCGGACCAAGTTTCTTTGGATATAGTGGAGAACAATATGCAGAAGGAGCAGGTTCTGGAATCATTGTGAGTAAAACTGATACAGAGTTACTTATTTTGACGAATTATCATGTCATTGAAGAAGCAAAAGAATTGACGGTACAATTTGTGAATGAGAAAAATGTAGATGCGACAGTGAAAGGAACATCAGAAAGAAGAGATGTTGCGGTAATCGCTATTGCATTAAAAGATTTAGATGATGAAACGATTTCTAAAATTAAAATCGCAACATTAGGAGATAGTAATAACTTGAAAGTAGGAAATGGAATTATTGCGATTGGGAATGCATTAGGATATGGACAATCTGTTACAACGGGAGTAGTAAGTGCTCTAAACCGTGAAGTAACGGTCGATAATGTAACATCGAAAATGATTCAAATCGATGCCGCAATCAATGGTGGAAATAGTGGAGGAGCTCTAGTCAATAGTAATGGAGAAGTTGTTGGAATTAATTCCGTGAAATATTCCTCTAGTGGTTTAAGTAGTTCTGCTAGTGTAGAAGGTATGGGATTTGCCATTCCCATTACAGATGTTCGTGAATTGATCAATGGATTAATGAATGGAGAAGAAGACAAAAGTGCTACTATGGGAGTAGAAGGTTATATGGTAACAGAAGAACAATCTAAAGCTTACAACATGCCAGTAGGATTCTATATTTCTAAAATTATCGAAGGTAGCGGAGCAGATAAGGCAAATTTAGAAATTGGAAATATCATTACAGAAGTAGAAGGAAATAAAGTAAAAAGTTTCAGTAGTGTAACCGATATTCTATATACAAAGAAACAAGGAGATAAAATCAAAATTAAAATTAGTTATATTAGTGGAAGAAGTTATAAAGAAAAAGAAGTAGAAGTTACACTATCTTAAAAATCATAGAAAACTATGATTTTTTTGTAATGTTAAAGTTAGTTGACAAATTTCCAAGTATAGTAGGTAGTATGCAAATAAAAAATACGATATAATACGGTCATGGAGGGATAAAATGACATTAGGAGAAAAATTATATGAATTAAGAAGAAAAGAACATTTATCACAAGAAGAAGTTGCAGAAAAATTAAGTGTGACAAGACAAACTGTTTCCAAATGGGAAACCGATGAATCCAAACCAGATTTTGACAAAATTGTTCCTATCTGTGAACTGTATGGAATTTCATCAGAAGAATTATTAAAAGGAGAATCGATTGAAAAAAGAGAAGAAGTAGAAGAGGCACCAAAAGAAGATACTCATAAAAAGTTACGCGCAATTGCTATTACATCATCTATCTTTTTATACTTTATCGCAGTCATTTGGATGATACTAGCAGAGGAAACATTACATTTAGAGGATGGTTTGAGTGTAAGTATCTTTATGTTAATTTGTGGAGTTGCGACTTGTATTTTAATCTTTCAAGGAATTGTATTATCCAAAGCAAAAGAAGTACCAAAAGAAGATCCGCTTCGAAGTGTATGGTCGATTCTAGGAGGATTATTTACGATTATTTATTTTGCAGTTAGTTTTCTTACGATGGCTTGGCATATTACATGGTTAATTTGGATCATATATGCTGTAGTACAAGAAATGATTAGAATTATTTATGAAATGAGGAATCAAAATGACAAATAAAACATTGAGTATTTTAAAATTAATTTTATTAGGAATTATCGCTATCACATTAGTTGGAATTTTAATTCTTATTTTAAATATAGAAAAAGTAGAAGATTACTATGGTCCTATTTTTGAAAAACACACGTCTAACATTTTATCAAAAGAAGAAATCATTTCATCAGAGATTACTAAGATTTATGCTAATATGAAAAGTTCTGATATCATCGTTCAAGAAAGCAATGTAGAAGAAGTAACTGTAAAAGTATATGGAGATAAAAAAGAAAACATTCAGATTGTAACCAATCAAGAAACATTAGAAGTCATAGAAACGAAAAGGAATCAATGTTTTGGTATTTGTATAGGACGATATATTAGAATTGTAATCGAAATACCAAGAGAAAAAGAATATAGTTTTGATATCAAAACCATTTCAGGAGATGTCGATATTACAACAAATATTTCCCAAATCGATTTAAAAACAACTTCAGGAGATATTCATCTTTCTCAAGCAAACAAAGTAAATGTGAAAACGGTTTCAGGAGACGTTGAAATTCAAGAAGTATCTGAGGCTTTAGAGATTAAAACAACATCTGGAGACATTGAAATTGAATCTTGTCAAATCACACAAAATTCTAATATTCAAACCATTAGTGGAGATGTCGATATTAGTAGGTTAGGAGATATCTATGTCAATACCAAGACAACAACAGGAGACGTAAAAACACCAATGAATAATCGAAACGCTACTGTAGAATTAAATATTCAAACAGTATCGGGAGATATCGAAACGATGGATGATTAAAAAAATATTGACTTTTTTCAAGTTTTTAGTATAATAATATATGTCTACTTATTTAGTCGACCAAAGCTGTCGGAAATTTAGGCTGCGGTTCGATTAAAGACATATGCGAATGTAGTTTAATGGTAGAACCTCAGCCTTCCAAGCTGACTACGTGGGTTCGATTCCCATCATTCGCTCCATTGGGAAATTAGTCGAACTTTTATAGTTTGAACTTAATATAGAAAAGTATCAATTT
Organism: uncultured Caryophanales bacterium; assembly: GCA_946535455.1. Lineage (GTDB taxonomy): Bacteria > Bacillota_I > Bacilli_A > RF39 > UBA660 > UBA3789. The sequence continues at coordinate 1,195 of CAMNDO010000010.1, read as the reverse complement.
CTAAAAGAAGTTGATATTTTTTTTGTGTTAAGAAAGGATGATTTAGCAAGATAAATTTAATTATAAAGAAAAAGATTAGTTAAAACTAACCTTTAATCTCTTTCGCATGTTCCACCATTTTTCTTAACATTTATATTAACATAGAATTAATGATAACTGATTCGTCATTTTGTTTTTGTATTTCTTCTTGTCTTTCTTGAATAAGTTCTATTAATTCTTCTTTTGTAATATCATCAGGTATATCTAGTCCTAACTTTTTTGCAAGTTCTTTTAATTCATCTATATTCATAATATAACTCCTCTTAAATAACTTTTATTAACATGAACCATTATTATCTTTAAAATAAGATATTATTTATTTTACTAACATTTTTCCTTTTTTAAACTCTTTATCTTTTACAATATTAGCAATATATTCGCTACCACTATGTTCAATGATATTATTTTCTTTATCAGATTCTATAAGATAAGAATAAGTTTTATTATCTATTGAACACTTTAATTGTGTTACATTGTGATCAGAATCATCTCTTCTTACACGTTTATAGCCAGGTTTTACCGCAAATAAAATTGTTAGTATAATAACAGAAACTATTAATCCTAATATAAACCAAAGAATTAGTTTAACAATTTTCAAAGCTTGGTTTGAATTTGCTTCAGTTCTGATTGTTTTTTCAATTAAAGCATTTTTAATATCATTATCAATTAGTTCATCAACTGATACATTCAACGCTTTAGATAAAAGTTTTAATTGTTCAGGATTAGGTTGCGTTTCATTAAGTTCCCAATTGGAAATTGTCTGTCTAGTAACACCCACTATTTCACTTAATTCTTCTTGCGATAAACCTTTCTTTTTTCTTAACTCTAAAATATTACTTCCTAGCATAACATTTCCTCCTTTCATCTACAATTATATAATTGCAAACGTTTGCATACTACCAAATGTCTTTGGAAATTTGTCAAAGTTTTTTAACATTTTACTATTAAATTATAGCATATATAAGAATAGTTTCATTACATTTGCTAAGTTTTTGTATACATACTTTTAAAAATGTTGAACTGAAAAAATAACTATGTAAAAACACATTTAGAAATTAACTTAAATATTAATTTCCAAACGTCACCGACAGGTGCTCCATCGAGTAGAATCGGACTTGTAAAGATACAAGTCCTTTTTTTGTGAATTGTATAAGAA
>CAMNDO010000009.1 GCA_946535455.1 uncultured Caryophanales bacterium | reverse complement strand
GAAATTTTTTACTTCGTTTGGAATGCCTTCATCCTGTCCCCACTCAATAATCTGTGGTTCTAGAGGTACACTATAGTGATCAAGAAATCCAATATAATTTTTTATATTTCCATCAATATAGTATGTTTTTAACAAATAATAATCAAAGTTACTTGTGAAAGGTATATTTCGAATATATTCAAAACCACCATATGCACTTGCCGTATCATTGGGATTTGGCCATACAAAGTTTGAAAAATAAGGGTGAATCGATTCTCGATAGTCATATGGTTCAATACCTCCATCCACAACTTTTTCTACATGAATATTTTCTTTTTGATAAGATACGCCAGAAGCTTGAGGATCTAAATCCATCACATGTAAAAACTCCGGAAATATTCCTAATAAATTCATTTCAGGATCATAAACCTCTATTTTTTCAACGTTATGCAATTGTTGAGGGTTCGTTATTATGCTAACAAGTCCCACAGCAGCAAGGGATGGCCATTCTTGTGCAACAGCATCGCATTGAATCGTTTCTACAGTAACCGTTAATTTATAAGTAGCTCCTGAATAAGAATCCCCTGCACTTCTACATTCCTCTGATGTTTTGCCATTTTCTGTAACAGTAGTACATTGCATTTCTTCTTCATAATCTGGATTAAAGGTTACACTCTTAATAAAAGAACTAGTTGTTTCACCTTTTAATAAGTCTTTTGTGTAGTAAAAATATCCTCTATTTTCTATCCATTCATTTTGATTATCAAAATTAATAATGGCTACTGGATATTCATCACAGGCATACTCTATTTTTTTCGCATAAGACAAAGGCGTTGCTTGAATTGGTTGCTTGTAATAATTGTTAAAGTTTCCTTTTGTCCGACCACAAAACATCCCATTTAATTTTGTTCCATCTTTCGCAATCCACTCTTCTGTATAACTTACTCTTACATTTTCACAGATGCTTCCTGTGTTTTTTACCGTTACTGTTTTTGGTGTTTCATCTCCTGGTTTCCAATCATCTGGAGATTCAAATACTTCTTCTGCTTTTGCTCCATATTCACCAGTTTTAAAAAGATTTTCGAAACTACTGGTTGTACTATAATAAGCAAGAGTAGATCCGATTCCTAATAATAGTATCAAAATTAAAAATATTCTTTGATTTTTTGCTTTTCGTTGGCGCATAAATTACCTACTTTCTACTTTCTATTTTCTATTTTCTATTCCATAGTACAGGAAAGCCTATATGTTTGTCAACAAAAAGTGTACAAATAAAAAAACGTGTGTAAACACGTTATTTTACTTTACTTTGTTTCTTTAATAAATCTCTAATTTCTTCTAGTAATTTTACGTCATCTGGTTTAATGACTTCTTTTACTTCTTCTTTTTTACCAACAGACATTACTTTATTGACAATCTTTAACATAATAAATAATACAAATGCTAGAATAACAAAGTTAATCACTGCAGTAATAAAGTCTCCGTAACGGATTACTTGTCCACCATAGATTTTTAAAGTTCCGCCTACTTCAGCTCCACCAATACCATTGATTAATGGATTGATAATGGATTCTGTTAAAGACCCTACAATTCCTTGGAATGCTCCACCGATAATCACTCCAATAGCCATGTCCATGACATTTCCACGTAAGATAAATTCTTTAAACTCTTTGATGAATCCTTTTGCTTTTGCTTTTTCCTTTTTCATAATATCCTCCTTCATTGTTATTATAATACTTCTCATTATTTTTTCAAGAAAAAAAGAGTTATTAGTTTAACTCTTTAATTAATTCTGCTTTGTTCATTTTAGAATAATTTTTAATTCCTTTTTCTTTTGCCATTTCTCTTAGTTTTGTAATAGAAAGGGATTCTAAATTTTGATCATCTTCTTCTGGCATTTTTCCATTTTCTACTAAATAATCAATTTGTTCTTTGGTTAAGGTTTCATATTCTAATAATGTTTCTGCGATTAGTTTTAATAAGTCTTTATTCTTCTTAATAATTTCCGTTGCTTTCTTATGACATTCATCAATGATTTTTCTCATCGCAATATCAATTTCATTCGCAACTTCATTAGAGAAGTGTTGAGGTTTATTATAATCTCTTCCTAAGAATACACTTCCAGATTGTTGTTCAAACTGTAATGGTCCTAAATCACTCATTCCATATTCTGTAACCATAGCCCTTGCAATCTTCGTTGCTTTTTCAAAGTCATTGTGAGCTCCTGTTGTAATTTCTCCAAATGTGATTTCTTCTGCTGTTCTTCCTCCTAATAATCCTGTAATTTGTTCTAATAAATCTGTTTTCGTAGAACATAATTTTTCTTCACTAGGAACCATCATGTTATATCCACCTGCAGATCCACGAGGAATAATCGTTACTTTCTGCACATCACTTGCATTTTGTAATTTTAATCCAATCACAGCATGTCCTGCTTCATGATAGGCTACTAACTTACGATCATTTTCACTATATTTATGAGAAATTTTCGCAGGTCCCATTAAAACACGGTCTGTTGCTTCATCAATTTCACTCATAGTAATTTCTGTTTTATCACGACGAACAGCAAGAAGAGCTGCTTCATTTAGTAGGTTTTCTAAATCTGCTCCACTAAAACCTGGAGTACGTTTTGCTAAATTCGATAAGGTAATTCCTTCTGCTAGAATTTTATTTTTCGCATGAACGCCAAGAATTTCTTCTCTACCTTTTACATCAGGTAAATTTACAGTAACTTGTCTATCAAATCTTCCTGGACGAAGTAATGCTGGATCTAATACGTCTGGTCTATTGGTTGCGGCAATGATGATAATTCCTTCATTTTGACCAAATCCATCCATCTCTGTTAACAATTGGTTTAGCGTTTGTTCTCTTTCATCATGTCCTCCTCCTAAACCAGTTCCTCTTTGTCTACCTACTGCATCAATCTCATCAATGAAAATTAAACAAGGTGCATTTCTTTTTGCTTCTTTGAACATATCACGTACACGAGAAGCTCCTACACCTACAAATAATTCTACGAAATCTGATCCACTAATAAAGTAGAAAGGAACATTTGCTTCTCCAGCAACTGCTTTAGCAAGTAATGTTTTACCTGTTCCTGGAGGACCCATTAATAATACTCCTTTTGGAATTCTAGCTCCTAATTTTTGGAATTTCTTTGGTGCTTTTAAGAAGTCAATTAATTCTTCTACTTCTTCTTTCTCTTCTTTTAATCCTGCTACATCCTTAAATGTTACTTGATTATCATCACTATTCAAACGAGCTCTACTTTTTCCAAAATCTAAAGAACTTCTATTTCCAGCTAATTGTCTATTAAAGAACCAAAAAGCTGCAATCACAAGTAACATAATCGGAACAACATTTACCAAGATAATCAATAAAGAAGATGACTCTGGATCTGGTTTTACCACTAATTTGAATGATTTTTCATCACTCGCAAGAACAATCTTCTTCATCACTTCTTCACTAAGAGGAAGCATTGCCTCAAAAGATTCGTTTTCTTGATATCCATCTAATTTTCCAGAAACTTGATACACATATCCATTTCCTCTTGCTACTAACTTTAATTCTTGAATACGATCAGAATCTAATTTCTCTACAAATTCATCATAACTCAATTCATGAATCTCTTTATCTAATACATTAAAAAAGTAAAATACACTAAGCATCATCACAAATAAGAATAGATACGGTAATAATCCTCTTTTAATGGTTTTACTATCCACTTTCTTTTTCATACTTTTCCTCCTTAACGATATTTCAATATTATATCATAACCATCTGTCTTTTGTTTGTCAAATCTAGATTTTTTAATTCCTGGTATCCAAAGAATAATTCCTTTCGAATCCGTTACAATCGGCCAAAGATCTCTATTTTGTAAAGCAATCTTCTTATCAATAAAAATATCTTTAATCTTTTTATGCCCATTTAACCCTTTCACTTCCATCTTATCTCCTATTTTTCTAGTACGAATGATAAGCGGTAAGGCAATTTCACTACTATCTAATCGACAGATATTATTACTATTATCATCTGTCATTTCAATTCTTTCAATACTATGATTATTGGGTAATTGAGCAAATTGATCAAATTCAATTTCATAACTAGAGATTTCATTCACTTCTTTTTGAAATTCTAAAAAATCATAATATCGTTTTCCTAATACTTCATTTGGTAAATTAATAGAACTATTAGAACGATTTCCTTTCATAAGATTTAAAATCAAATCAATGTGTTTATCATTTAACAAAATCAAATCATCTTGATAAAATTGACTCAGTATATGATATAAAATTTCTTTTTGAATCATCTCATCTTCTTTTAAAAACTCTGAAATAATGATTTTATGATTATGAAAAACTCTTTGAATGGCTTTATCACGTGCTCTTTTAATATATTGGTTTGCTTCTTCTAAAGTATGATGAAATTTTAAAAATTTTAAATGTACGTTTTTTTCTTCTTGTTTTAAAAAAGGTAATAAATGTTTTCGATAACGATTTCTTGTATATTGTTCTTTTGCATTAGAAGCATCTACAAAATAAGGAACATTATTTTCTTTATCGTATTGTTCTAACTCTTCTTTGGTAAAAGAAATCAATGGTCTTACAATACGATATCCATTCATCAAAACATCTTCTCCAAAACCACTATATCCATTTAAATTAGAACCTCTTACCATTCTCATCAAAATGGTTTCCATCAAATCATCTCCATGATGCGCAGTCATCAAATAGTTTGCTTGATATTTATGAACCACTTCTTCAAAAAAATGATATCGAATATTTCTTGCTTCATTATGGAAATTATCATCTCCATATTCTTCAATCATCATAGATTCAAAAGCTATATTTTTTTCGAAACAATAACCTCGAATAAATTCTTCTTCCTCTTTGCTTTCTTTTCGAACATTATGATTGACATGCGCTACAATTAAAAACAATTGATACTTTTCTCTTAATTTTAACAACATGTCTAATAAAGCCATGGAGTCTGGTCCCGTAGAACATCCTATGACAATTCGATCTTCATTATGAAATTCAAAATAGTTTTCTAAGTTCATAGAAACCCCTCCAACAATTCTTTTTTATTATAACAGAAAAAAAGAAAAATAGTGACTATTCTTCTGGAATTTGTAAAATAAATTCTCCTTCTTTTGAATACAAATATTTTTCTCTTGCGTATCTCGCAACATAATCTGGATTTTGTAATTTGTTCGCATCCACTTTCAATTCTTCTTCTTTTTCTTTTAACTTTGTTAATTCTTGGTCTAACGTTTTCTTTTCTTGATACTTTTCAAAAATATCTACCCAATATTTTCCAATGGTAAATGTTACTGCGAAAATAATAACCAAAGAACCAAATCCCAAGAATATCATTCTTCGTCTTGATTTTTTGCGACTTTCTCGACTCATTTTAACACCTACCTTTTCAAGATATATTATACATCTAGAAATTTAGAATGAACAACAGAATCGACAGAAAATCATTTTACTTGACACTATTTTGAATGGATTTGATATGTCAATAAAAAGCCAAATACAATGAATAATAAAAAATATAGATGAAGGGTACCAAAATTAATGAAAAATAAGAAAAAGAAAAATAGAATAGAAAGAGACATACAAGAAAGAAAGGAAATGATCAATCGATATCGAAATCTTTTCTTTTGTAGAAACTTTTGATGCATTTGAAAGAGAAAGTAAAGAAAGATACCAAATAGAAAAGAAAAGAGAAAACTAATCATTTGTATTTTTAAATCCATTATTTAAACAATCTATGGAGAATACTTTCTTCTTTATTCTTTTTATGACTTTCTAAAACATAATCCATAGAGTGTATTGTTCCTTTAATGGTTACATGCGTTGCTAAGGTATCTAGTTTAATGAGTTCTAATCCTTCTCCTTTTACTACTAAAAATCCCATAGTGGTTTCCAACAAAAAATGGTTGGAATCAAAGTTTTCAATTTTCTTAACTCCTGTTATGACCAATGTTTTTCTCTCTAATAAATTAATGCTATGATTGTACTGATTAAAACTAGTGTTTTCTTTATCCATATTTCTTCCTCCTAAAAAAGAATATGAAGAAAACAAGATTTTTAGAACAAAAAAAAGATGCTTATGCATCTTTTGGAATATTATTCTTCCGTGGCAGCAGGTACATCTTCAGCTTTGTCATATGCTTCTAAGATAGCATCTTCGAACATAGCACGAACTTCTGGATTGATTGGGTGAGCAATATCACGATATCCACCAGTAGCTGTCTTTCGGCTAGGCATTGCTATGAATAGACCGTTGTCTCCTTCGATAATTCTAATATCATGTACGGCAAAACTGTCATCTAATAAAATAGATGCGATTCCTTTCATACGAGAACCTTCTTTTTCAATCTTACGTACATTTACAGATGTGATCTTCATAAGATTCTTCCTCCCTCTCAAAGCGTAAACACTTCATACGTTCATTTTACTACATTTTAAAAGAAAAATCAATAAAATTCGTAACATTTGTTCAATATAATATTTTAAAATGTTTCATAATAAAATCGCTATAAGCAAAGGATTTTATTTGATGATCTTTGGTTTCTATTAAAAAGATAGAAGGAAAGCATTTGATAATCATCCCATCAAACTCTTCTATTTGATTACGACTTCCTTTGTAATAAAAGTGATGAGGTCTTTTTAAATGAGAAAAAATTTCTCTTTTCGCGGTATCCAAATTCATCTAGGATACCCCACATACATCGTACCATTTGTAATAATGCCACCCATTCCGTCACTACCATATTTTGTTTTTTCAATGATTTTCATCAAATCAATATTTTCGTTTTTAGAAGAAAAGGCAATCGAAGATGCTAAAATAGCAGGATCCAATGCATGAATATTAATTCGCTTAGGACTAGAAGCAAAATTAGCTCCTGCTTTAATCAATTCTTCATAATTGGACTGACAAGCCCCTGCTATGACAATCAATTTATCCTGACTTTTTTCAATCTTACGCGCAGCTTTTACTGCAGAAATAAAATGCTTTGTATTTTGATAATTTCCAATATCACCTTGGTCTCCTCGCTTGGAATAATAAGCATCATGTCCTGTAATCACCACAATATCTGGTCGATATTCTTGTATTAAAGATTCCATCTTCAAAGAAATATCTTTTTCTTTTAAAGTTAACCCATTCGCATGAATTCCCATATGTTGGTATAATTTCATACAACGATCTAAGTATTCATCATCTCCATCAATATGTAAAATTCTTCCTGGAAGATAAAAATACTGACTACGATCCATTTGAATATCCTTTAAATTTCTTTGAATGATTACTTCATCATTTTCTTCCTCTTCTTTGGATAAAACCAAATCCTCTATAGGAGCATCCGCAAAAAGACGCACATAAACTCCTTGCAAATATACTTTTTTATCTTCGATTTGAATGATTTTAAAAATAACATCATTTTGATGAGATTTTCTACTAACCAAATCACCTATTTGAAATTTCAAGTATTCATCACCCATAAAAATATATGTCAAAAAAAAAGAAATAGAATACTCTATTTCGATAAGGCATTGGCTAGTGAAATAAAAATTTCTAAAGATAAAGCTTCTGCACGTACTGTTAAATCATATCCATACTCTGATAGTATGGATTCTATTACATCTAAATCATAGTTTTTTAAATTGTTCTTAATATTCTTTCTTTTGAATTGAAAACTATCCTTTACAAGTTTATGGAAGAAAGAAAAATCGTTTACGAAAATAGGATGTTCCTTAGGAGTAAAAGAAATGACAACACTATCCACATTCGGTTTTGGTACAAATTGATTTCTAGATACAAAGAATTCTTTGTGAATATCATAGTAGTATTGCAGTAATACTGTAATCGCTCCATATTCTTTGCTTCCAGGAGTAGCACTAAAACGATCTCCTACTTCTTTTTGAACCATCATAGTAATTTTAGAAAAAGTCAAATTGGATTCTAATAGTTTCATTAAAATAGGAGTCGTAATGTAATAAGGAACATTACTGATAAAAAACAATTTTTCATATGTATACTTTGAAATATCTGACATAATATCAGAATCTAAAAAGTCTTGAAATAAAATAGTTACATTCGAAACAGTGGCTAATCTTGTTTCTAACTCTTCTTTTAAATCCACATCAATTTCATAGGCTAATACATGTTTGGCTACTTTTGCTAGTTCTTTTGTTAAAATTGCTCCTCCTGGTCCTACTTCTAATACCAATGAAGAAGAATCTACTCCACTAGAAGAAACCATTCTTTGTACAATAGAAACGTCTTTTAAAAAGTTTTGACCAAATCTTTTTTTAAATTGTACATTATATTTTTCCATAGTATCACCAATTGGTTTTATTATAAGTCAATGTATAAAAAAAAGAAACCCTAAGCTTTGTTTCTTTTAATCATCGCAATAAAAATACGAGTAAAGTCATATAAGAATACAATTCCTGTTGGAATAAGTAAACATAAAAACAGGTTCATCGGTTTTGCAAAAAATTCTTGAATATATCCTACTCTAGGTATTTTAAATAACACCCTACCATAAATAGAATCTGTGGTGACTAGTGTCGGATCCACGGCGTCATTATTATCCCCTTTTGTAGTATAAAATGATTTTTTAGGTTCATATTCTTGTTTTTTCACAACACGGTGAGTTACTGTTAATCCTTCATAAGCATGATCTAAAGAAGCAAATGTAATAATATCTCCAACATAGTAACGATCATGATCTTGTCTCTTAATGACAATCATATCATTCACTTTAATGGTAGGAACCATGCTAGGAGACACGATAATATAAGCGCCAAATAATGGAGCATGAATGCCATCATCCTTAACATGAAAAAACAAATCTGCTAAATAAACCGTGATTAGCAAACCGGATAAAATCATCATTCCAAGTACTGCAATTAAAAATGCTCGAGCAACAAAATGAAAATAATAAGAAATCCCAGTACGATTGTCTTCTTGATTTTTCATAATATCACTCCTATCCTCATTTTATTATAATACGCAAAAAAACAAAAAACCATATTTGCAAAAAAAAAAGAAGTCAATTGACACTTCTTTTATTTTGCGATTCCATTCACCACAACATCTATACTAAAGTTTCCTGCAGGCAATGCACTCGTATCCGACAACCAAATACGCAAACGATAATGATCTGTTGTTTTTTTCTTTCTAGTTACAGTGGCTAAGCTCATACTTCCCTTTTCAGAACCAAATTCACTCTCTTTTGCCAATGGAATGAATTTAGACGGTTCTAATAATGAAATATAAGATCCACTATCTTCTTTTTCTAAATAAATTCGAATATCTTCATCTGAAATATTAGTGTTTTTTGGATCTTTGATTGCTGCAATTTCATACTCAATAGAAGCAGCATTATCTAGAGTAACATCAACAGAAAAATCAAAATATTGCCCTTCTGTCATGTTTTTTATGGCAACAGAGTCTGACACAGGAGCAGTTTCCACCAATCGCAATCCTGAAATATTACTAGCGTAGTTTAAAACCACTTTTCCACCATTTTCTTCGTTCTCGATTACTTCTGGTTTTCGATTCACAAATAGCGTAAATCCCACTGCCACTAAAATAATTAAAATCGTACATATTCCAATCCATACATACCAAAACACGTGAGATTGATTTTCTTTATTTTCCATAAGTCCTCCTATTTTATTCTTACATAAATATCAGAAACAAAAATTTCTGTATTTTCAGCAATAGCATAATTGTCTGCTAGCCATACTCTTAGTTTAAATTTAGGTTTTTCTGAAGAAAGCATTGTTCCTGCGTATAATAATTTACTAGATGGCTTATCTCTTAAGTACTTTAATTCACCATAAACAGGAATATGATACTCATCAAAACCTTTCAAAGGTTTATCTTCTTCATCCGTTAAATAAAATTTAATATAATGATCACTAATAAAATCTGTATCTTCTCTTCTTTTTGTAAGATAGATTTCATAATGAAGTTTTTTCTCTTTTTCTATCGGAATAGAAGGTATAATTTGAAATTCCAAATAACTTTGAATTCCTTTTTCGGTTCCTTCTCCTGTAAAGGTTTTTCCAATAGCATCAGAGACAGGTAATTCATTTTTTAAATGGATTACATCTTCTTCTGAATGAAATTTTAAAAAATAAGATTTTTCATCTATTTTTACAGTTCCTTTTTTCCATGAGAAAAAAGCAAAAACAATCAAACACAATAACCCAATCAAAAAAATTCCATGTAGATATTTTTTCATGTTTCAACCCCTCCTCATATTATCAATAAGATATCATAAAAACTAGTCTAAGTCAAACAACTCCTTGGCATTCAAAGTAGTTGTTTTTTCAACTTCTTCAACAGAAATATTTAAGATTTCAGAGAGTTTTTTTGCAATATAAGGAATGTATTTCGATGAATTTTGTTTTCCTCGATAAGGAACAGGAGTTAAGTAAGGAGCATCTGTTTCTAAGACAATAGAAGAAAGCCCTATTTCCTCGATTACTTTATATAAATTACTATTTTGAAAAGTAACGACTCCTCCAATTCCTAAAACATAACCCATTTGGATATAGATTCTAGCCGTTTCTACACTACCACTAAAGCAATGAATATCTCCTTTAACATTAGGAAATTCTTTTAAGACAGAAATCGTATCTTCTGTTGCATCTCTTGTATGAATCACAACAGGCAATGATAGTTTTTCTGCAAGAGCTAATTGTTTTCGAAAGATTTCTTTTTGTAATTCTTTGTTTTTCTTCCCATAATGATAATCTAATCCAATTTCTCCAATTCCCACTACTTTAGAGGAACTTGTAATTTGGGATTCTAATAACAAAAGATCTTCCTCAGTAATGTCATTCACTTCACTCGGATGATATCCAATTGTTACATAAACATCATCATAGTTTTTTGCATATTCTAAACTTTCTAAGATGGAATCCTTCGTACAACCAGAAACAATTATCTTTTCGATTCCGCTTTCTCTATTTTCCTTGATAACCAATGCGATATTTTCATAATCTTCTTTGGATAAATGACAATGTGTATCAATATACATAACACCACTCCTTTTCTTATTATACAAAAAGATAAAAAAAGAAAAAAGTCATTTTCATGACTCTATTCA
>CAMNDO010000008.1 GCA_946535455.1 uncultured Caryophanales bacterium | reverse complement strand
AAATCTTAATACTCTTTTATATACTGAATAGGGACCCATAAATTTCCTCCTTTAACGATTCTTTTCAAAGAATTGTTCATAATGAGCTTTATCTGTTAGACCTTCTGAAACATCTAAAATGTTTCCATTTTGTACAGACATTAACAATGGCGTTCCAAATCCTCCGCTAAAATAGTCATCTGATTGAACAAAAGTTATTTGATCATCTTCACTAAAATTATCGGTATTTAAGTAATAAATTTCTAAATCTTGTTCAAATGCAATATTTTTTAAAATTGGTTCTGCTATTTGGCAATATTGACATCCTGGTCTACCTACTAACACTAGTTTCTTTTCAGATCCTTGATAGTAATTCATATAAGTAGCGACATCAATTTCAATAAAGTCTTTCATCTCTTCTTCTTTGACAGCTTCACTTTCTGCCATCGCATTTGCGATAATTTGTTCTGCATTTTCACTTCCTGTAATCTCTTTTCCCTCTTTTGGTGTAATAAACATGCTGATAATGACAATGCCCACAACAAGTATGATTCCTACGATAAGTAATATTCTTTCATTTTTCTTCATAAATAACTCCCATCATTCCTATTATAATATATTTTTTTTTAAAAAGTAAACTATTTCTAGTCTACTTTTCTTTTTTTTCTAAATACTCTTCGTATGGAATTTGTCGATCAATAATGGTTCCATCTTGTTGAATATCAATCACACGATTGGCTACAGTATGATTCAATTCATAGTCTCTTGATGTAAAAAGTATTTCTCCTGTGAAACGACACAATCCTTTGTTTAAAGAAGTAATACTTTCCAAATCTAAATGGTTCGTTGGTTCATCTAAAATTAAGAAATTAGGATTTTCTAACATTATTTTCGATAACATACATCTTGCTTTCTCTCCTCCAGATAAGACATTTACTTTTTTAAATACATCCTCTCCAGAAAATAACATTCTTCCTAAAAATCCTCTTAATACTGTTTCATCTTTAATATCATAAAATTGTCCAATCCACTCCATGATGTTTTTATCACTATCAAAGTATTCGTTATTATCTTGTGGAAGATATCCTGGTACTATGGTTTTTCCCCATTCAATGGTTCCTTTATCATATTTTTCTTTTCCCATTAAAATATTAAACAATGTTGTTTTTACCATATCGTCTCCTGCAAGAAAACAAATTTTATCTCCTTTTAATACCGTAAAAGAAACTTTATCCAAAATCTTTTTTCCATCTACAATCTTAGTTAAGTTTTCTACTTTTAAGATTTCTTTTCCTGCTGGTTTTTCAATTTTAAAATCAATAAATGGATATTTTCTAGAAGAAGGAACAATCTCATCCAATTCAATCTTTTCTAACATTTTCTTACGAGAAGTTGCTTGTTTGGATTTGGATGCATTCGCTGAGAATCTTGCGATGAAAGCTTGTAGTTCTTTGATTTTTTCTTCTTTCTTTTTATTAGACTCTCTCATTTGTCTTTGTAATAGTTCACTTGATTCATACCAGAAATCATAGTTTCCAATATATAACTTCATTTTACTATAATCAATATCGACAATGTGCGTACATACTTTATTTAAGAAATGTCTATCGTGGGATACGATGATGACAGTATTGTGAAAATTAATTAAAAATTCTTCTAACCATCGAATCGCATCTAAATCTAATGAGTTTGTTGGTTCATCTAATAATAAGATATCTGGATTTCCAAATAGAGCTTGCGCTAATAATACTTTAACACGAAGTTTTACTGGTAATTCTTTCATAATCATGGAATGATACTCTTCTCCAATTCCTAAATTATTTAAAAGAATCGCAGCATCTGGTTCTGCATTCCATCCATCTAATTCCATAAACTCTGCTTCTAAGTTTGCTAGTTTCATACCATCTTCTTCACTAAACTCTGTTTGAGAATACATTTTATCTTTTTCTTCCATGATGCTATAAAGTTTCTCATTTCCCATAATGACAACATCTAATACACGTTTATCATCATACTCATAGTGATCTTGTTTTAAGATTGAAATTCTTTCATCTTTTCCAATGATAATTTCACCAGTTGTGGTATCTAATTCTTTATTTAATAGTTTTAAAAATGTAGATTTACCACTACCATTTGCTCCAATTAATCCATAACAATTTCCATTGGTAAACTTTAAATTGACATCTTCAAAAAGAGTTCTTTTTCCAAATTTTAAACTAACGTTATTTACTTGTATCATATGATCACCTCAAAGACTTTTTTATTTTACTATACAAAGAAAAAAAAGACAAGCAATGCTTGTCAGTTAATCTTTTTTACAAATTGTTCAAAGTTGTCACAAGACCCCATCAAGTCTTCTAAAAATTCACTTGTATGATCTGATTCTTCTTTCATCGACAACAACTCTTTTATCATTTCTTCTTTTCGTTTTGAAATACGACTTTTACGAAGATCTGATATTAATAAAGCTGTCATCAGTAAGTGTAATTGATATTTATTTAATAATTCTAATTCTCGATTGGAGTATAAATCTAATATAGAAAACTGATCAGGAGCAGATAAATATAATTCATGAGAATGAATGGCATTTTTGGGATCAATTCCACTTAGTAAAACATTTTTATTACTTAAAATTTCAATATCTCTTTCAATCACAGAAATTTCCTCTACTAGTTGTTTTCGATCAATTTGAATGAGTCTTTCTGGATTGGTTGGTTTATTGACTAATTTATAAGTAAATCCTTTGAATGCATTATTGGAAAAAACCAAATTTTTAGGAAGCAACACACGACTGGTAGAAATCCCTGTTAAATAGCGTGCGGTTTCTTCTTCAATTGGCGGTTTTTCTCCTTGCTTAAATAGTTTTAATGCTTGGTTTCGATAACAATAAACATCTCCAGTAGAGTCAGATGAAATCTTACGGAGTTTTTTTCGATTGATAGAGATGATTTTATCATCCATTCGATAACTCATAGGAATCCCTCCTAATATGGCTTATACTATAGCATAAACCTCTTTTTTTGTAAATAAATTACTTGTGATAAAACGGATATACGAACTTTGCAAACTCATATAAAATAATATCACTTTTATTCATAGCAAAACTTTTTCCCATGGCTTTTCCTCCTATGGTTAAGGAAGAAATAATGGCTGCGACAAATAGTCCTGTGAACAATACATCTGTATGGAAGTCTCGAATACAAATCACAGCAATGGTAGTTCCCGCAGCTCCTGAGATAACACCACAAATATCTCCAATGACATCACAACAAAAACTAGATACTTTATCGGCATTCTTTTTAAATTTTACCGCAACTGATGCTCCTTTTACTTTTCTAGAATTCATCGAATGAAAAACAGCTTCTTCTGCGGTAGTAACTGCCACTCCAATAATATCAAATAAAATACCAATTCCGATAAACACAAGGGTGATGATTATTCCTGCCCATAACGATAAATTTGGAATCGTTGTGTTTGCGATAAAAGATAATAGAAAAGAAATGACAAAGGTAACTACGATTACCGTAAGAATCCACTTACCATTCACTCTTTCTTTTTTGATTTTTTCTTTCTTTTTGGTTTGTTCTACTAAATTACGAAATTCACTTCGGTTTTTTGCCATATTATCACCATCTATTTCTATTATACCATACTTTTTTATTTACAAAAAAAAGTAGATTTCTCTACTTTTCATTTATTAATAATTGTTTGGCTTTCTTCATAGTTAACTTTGAGCCTTAGGTCAAGTAGGATTTCCCTGATTCTTACAAGTCCGTTACCAGCCTTGCGGTTCCCCTTTACAAGAATCAATATGACGTTACCGTTTCATACGACTTGATTACCACTTAGTGCCCACTGCAATCCTATGATGAATTACACCCTAGGAGATTTCCTCTCCAATCCTTTATTATTAGTTCTTTTTTGCAAAAATAATTTCAAGATGCAATTTCTATCATAAGTGGCCGCTTACCATAGAAAAGATCATCTATCCCAATATTTTCACTCAAGACAGGCTACGCTGCACATAGCTTTCGCCACAATACAGGTTCTATCCATCTTCGTAAAAAATCATCAGTAGAAGTCCGTATAGATTTTCCACAAGAGATGGTCTCCACGGATAATGGGTCATATCTCATATGCCATTACGAGTTGCCCAGCATCCTCATCTCCAGCATCCACCCCAAACTGGGCGTAAGAAGCAGACACCAAAGGTTTCACAGATGTGCCCTTTAACGAATTTTTAAGCTCGTCTTCCTAATAAAGTAATTGACTAGAATAGTGTGCCATCAATTACAATAAACATTATAGCATATTTTAGGGAAAAAGTCAAATTTCTCCCCTATTGTATTCTATGTTTTTGGAAAGAAAAAAACTACATTTCTGTAGTTTAATTATTTCGAATTTTATTCATGAAATAATGGATTTTATTTGGCCAATCTTTACTTTCAGCATACTTGCTTCCAATGCTTTCTACAGTCGTTAAACCATAAGCATAATAGTTACGATATAAGTTATCCATAATTCCTTTTAATCCTGCTTCCACAGTATCATATTTTTTATACATTCCACATCCAGAACCTTTTTGTCCTCCAAAGTTATAGCATTCGTTGGCAATACGGCTTTTTCCGTTTCCTGTTTCATGAATCATAATTGCCGCAACTAGATAAGGATTTTCTCCTTTTTCAATACTATAAGATGCGATAATATCTCCATGTCCTGCTAGGATACCACCTAAATTTCGATTCAATTTTTCAGTTAATTCTTCTAATGTCATTCCCTCAAATACTTCTACTCTTGGAGGAATAATCACAGATGCTGGGGCTGTTTCCATAACGACTGCGGTTAGAAGATCATTCGTTTCTTCTTTGGATTCTTCTTTTTCATCTTCTACAAATCTCGTAGCACTCGTCGCCATGTTTTTCACATCAATTTCTTGAATTTCAATTTTATTAAAATCTACTCTTTGATTTTCTTTTTCGATGATCATTCCAATGGAAATCATCATAATACCTATCATAAGAGTGATTGCACTCATGATTTTTCCCTTTATCATTTCTTGTTCACCTCTGGTGCTCTTTCTATGAATAGTGTACTCTTATTTTTTAGATTTGTCAATTTTCCAAAAATGCAAAAGAAGGGGATTTCCCTTCTTCTATTATTTATTCAATTTTCTAAAGCATAAGAACCAATCTAAACAATATTGTTCACTTGTTTGATTTTCCATTCTATCTTTTGCCACCCCACAACTTCCTGCGGTTGGAACGATAACATCATTTCCTTCTCTCCAGTCTGCTGGTGTTGCACATGCTTCTCTATCGGCAGTTTGTAGTGCGATAACAATTCTTTTAATTTCGTCAAAGTTACGTCCTGTAGATAATGGATAATAAAGAATGGTTCTAATCTTTCCTTCTGGATCGATAATAAATACTGCTCTTACTGCTTGTGTGTTAGATGCATTTGGTTGAATCATTCCATATTTTGTCGCAACTTCCATACGAATGTCTTCGATTAATGGGAATGTTACTTCTACATCTTTCATTCCATTCCATTCTAACTCTTTGATTTTTCTTAACCATGCAATATGTGAGTATAAAGAGTCTACCGATAATCCTACTAATTCTGTATTCATTGCTTTGAATTCTTCCATCATAGTCGCAAACGTCATAAATTCTGTTGTACAAACAGGTGTGAAATCTGCTGGATGGGAGAATAAAATTACCCATTTCCCTTTATAATCTGCTGGGAAGTTGATATTCCCTTGTGTCGTTACTGCCTCAAATGCTGGTGCATCATCACCAATTAAAGGCATTCTTGTTACTTTTTCTTCTACATTATTTTCCATATTTACCTCCTAAAGCTTTCGCTTACATAACAATATTATTACAAAATACACTATAATAATAGTAAATTCATCTCAATTTATAACACTATTGTGTCAAAAACAAAAATGTTGTATAATAAATCCGAGGTGATATTATGGAATTACCAATCTATATTAAAAGAGAACACTTATCGACAAGAGATGTGAGAGACCGTCTTCCTCATTATCATAATGAGATTGAGCTGATTTATGTTTTAAAAGGTTCTATGGAATGCCAAACCAATGATTCTATTTTTCCACTTGCCAAAGGAGATTTATGTTTTATCAATAAAGGACAATTACATCATCTTTATGAAAAAGAAGATACTTCTGAACATATTTCTATCATTATTTATACAGATCTCTTAACACAATCCAAAGAAATTTTTGATACATATATTTCTCCCATGTTAAATGATTTAACCTTTTCTCATATTAAGTTTAGTTCCATTGATGGAAACAGTGAAAAAATTTATCATTATATTCTAGAGATTGAACAATTATTAAAAGAGAAACCGATTGCTTATGAATTATCCATTATCGCAGATATTCATTTGATTTTTAAACATTTATACTTAACGTATATGAAGACAGATAGTGTTACGATTATCGATGAAGATTCTTTACTACAACAAAAGATGATTCAATATATTGAAGATCATTATATGGAAGATATTAATGTCGATGATATTGCGAAAGCAAGTAGTGTCAGTCGTAGTAAATGTTTCCGTATTTTTAAAAACTATACGAGAATCTCACCGATTACCTATCTCAATGGATATCGATTAGAAATCGCTGCTTCTAAATTAAAAAATACAAATGATTCTGTCTCTACCATCGCATTAGATTCCGGATTTTCACAAGCGAGTTATTTTAATAAATTATTTTTAAAAGAATATGGATATACTCCATTAGAATATCGAAAAAGAAATTTTTCGTGAGGTGAATTATGAAAGAAATGAAAACATTAATCGATTGGATCAAAGAAAGTAAAAGAATTGTCTTCTTTGGAGGAGCAGGAGTTTCTACGGAATCTGGTTTAAAAGACTTTCGTAGTGTAGATGGACTTTATCACGAAACCTATGATTATCCTCCAGAAGAGATTTTATCCCATCACTTTTTTATGCGTCATACAGAAGAGTTTTATGACTTCTATCGAGATAAATTAGATACTAGAAAATTCAAACCAAATATTACACATTTTGTTTTAAGTGATTTAGAAAAGAAAGGAATTCTTTCCTGTGTCATTACCCAAAACATTGATGGGTTTCATCAAGATGCTGGTAGTCAAAACGTATTAGAATTACATGGATCCATTAAACGAAATTATTGTATGGATTGTGGAAAATTTTATGATGAAAAAATCGTTTTTGAAAGCGAAGGGATTCCAAAATGTTCTTGTGGAGGAATCATCAAACCCGACGTTGTTTTATATGAAGAGGGTTTAGACAAATCCACTACAACAAAAGCCATTCGAGAAATTGCACAAGCAGATTTATTCATTGTAGGTGGTACCAGTTTAAATGTTTATCCAGCTGCTTCTTATTTAGGATTTTTTCAAGGAAAGCACATGGTTCTCATCAATAAAGATCAAACTTCCTATGATCATAAATGTGACTTAGTCCTTCATGAATCTTTAGGAAAAGTTTTTGAACAAATCAAAAAAGAAATCCAATGATTTCTTTTTTTAATTTAATTTAAATGTCTTTGGTGCATATCGATACACTAAGAATAAGGATATCATAATATAAAGAATTGTAAATGTTAATCCTATGATAGAAAACATCAAAGAATTCATTACAATATCCGTTGCCATATAACTAACAAAGTATGTAATAAAAGTCGCAATCGAATAACTGGCTTTTTTTACTTCTAAATTCTTATTAAATGGTTGTAGAAGATAATAGATTACCATGTAATGAACAGAGAAAAATACACTTAAGAAAATAATATAGAAAAATGTTGTGATAAATGTTACTGGTTCTGTATTTCCTAATAGGAATAATAAAACCAAATTCCCTACTCCAATCACTGCTGCCGGTAATAAATTCACTTTTACAACAGTCGATAATCTTTTTCGAAATAGTCCTAATACGGTATTGGGTTCTCGATAAAAGTTATACGTTAGCATCGAGTGATCACAGTTAAAAAACATAGCCTGTGTAATGATTGCTCCTCGATTGATGAAATACATAACCAAGAAGAACCAACCTAATTTGGTTTCTAAAAAACTCTTCATAGAATCGTGATATTCTGGAAACTGTAGACAAACATAAGATGCAACGATATAAATACCAATACAGATTACACTATATTTTTTTGCACTTCTCAAAAGAATCTCTTTATGTCTTTCAAAGAATATTGTATTAAACAAGTCATATCCTTTTTTTCCTTCTATTTTCTTCGCATCAATCTCTTTATCTTTTTCTCTTACCGATACCATAGCTTGTCTTAAATAATCTTTATCATTCTTCGTATCCATAATATTGGTTACACTCGAAATTTTATGAATGAATAATTTATAATTGGCAATTTTCCATAAATATCGAAAAGCAAAACTTCCTAGTAAAACAAAACATCCTGTCGTAATCATAATTCCAACAAATGGAATATAAATATCAATTCCTGGCAATGCAGTTACTGCTAATAAACCTAATACAATTGTCCAATATAATTTTAAATTACTGTACCAAATATAATGATATTTCTGATAATACCAAATATTCAAAGCTTCTCCAATGAGTCTTGCGAAGAATGTCAACACAATTAAGGAAATACTATACTGAATAGGAGAAGATAATAAATGTCCAAAAAAGAACATACAAATACTATTTAGTATGAAATTTAAAAACTGATTCCAAAGGATCATAGAACGTAAATATTTTGTACCATCCATTTGAAATAGAACAATAGAAATATATAGTTTCTTATTCATATTTAATAATTTATTGTTTAAAAAGATTCCTAATACAGTTAATACAAAATAAATATGAAAATAAGATTTAATAATCGCATCTGGAAATGTAGCTGTTACAAAAGAGAAAATACAAAAGAAATAAAAGAACTTGAAAAGCAATGACTTTAGAAACATCCAAATCATCGCAACCACTCGAATAAAAGATTTAAATCCTCTACTTCCATAAATATCTTTGGTAATTAAATCTTTTAAAACAGGTAACTGTCTTAAAATATAAAGGATAGAATTCGTAGAATACGTAATATCAATCTCTAAAGATTTTTTTAATAACTTAATCATGGATTTCGTCCTTTAATTCTTGAATAATCTTATCTTTATATTTCTTTGTATTTAAATTAGATTTTTCTACTTTTTCTAATTGTTTATGACTTAATACCACAATCTCATCACATAAATCCATGGCAAGTTCTAAGATATGAGTGGAAAAAATAATAATATGATCTTTCTTTAATGATTTGAATAAGTTTTTCATATCTTCTTGTACAACAATATCTAATGATGTTAATGGTTCATCTAAAAGAATGACTTTTGGATTTGCAATAATATTAATGAGAATTTGCATCTTATTTTTCATTCCTTGAGAATACTCTTTTAATAAGATGTCTTGATCTTCTTTCTCAATTTTTACTAACTCGAAATATTCATCAATACTTTTTAAATCTTTTATTTTATCTTCATTAATATCTAAAAAGAATTGTAAGAACTCTCTACCGGTTAAAAATTCTGGAACCGTAGGAGTAGAAATAACATACCCAATATCTTTGTAATGTAATTCTTCTCCGTCTAAATAAAAGTACCCACTATCAAATTCAATATCTCCATTTAAACAGTTAAAAAAAGTTGTTTTTCCGGCACCATTTCTTCCTAATAGACCATAAATTTTCCCTTCTTCAAAAGTAAAAGTTACATCTTTTAAAACTTCTTTGGTTTCATAATTTTTACTTAAGTTTTTAATTTCTAATTCCATAATTTCACTTCCTACTCTAAACTAAACTTTATTTTTCCTTTTCCCTCTTTACAAGTAACATGTGCCATACTTCCATTGATAATTGGCATACATTGTGCTTTATGAGAAATATCAGCATCATAAATAATAGGAATACCCAATTCATTCAATACACTATCTTCTAAACAACTTTTCACATCATAATCATAGGTTGTACTATTCACTCCAAATCTTCCAAAGATAATTCCTTTCGCATATTGAAAATAATTCATTTCTTTCATTTTCCATAAAATACGAATGGTCTCTTCCATACTAATTTCACAGTTATCAAAAAACCATATGATTCCATCTTTTTGATATCTTTCATTGAATTCCTTCATACCATCATATTTGGTTCCCATTAAATCGGAAATAATATCAAAACATCCTCCAAGGATTCGTCCTTTGATATCCACTTCTTTTCCATCTAATGTTTTCCACTCTACTTTTTCGGTCAAATGATATCCTTCTAGACCTGTTACTTGTTCTCTATATTCATTCTCATAATAATCATAACTTTCTACTTCTAATACTTTTCCTTCCATCATATTCAAAAAATCCATATGACTTTTGGAATAGATTTCTGCTCCTAAAGGAGAAAAGTTCATTCCATAAATGGTTGCGATATCATATTTTGTAGTAATAGGGAACAAAAGACCTGTAGGATCTGAGAAACCTGCTACATACTTCGGATTTTCTTTTAGTAATTCAAAATCAACATAAGGAAGCATTTCTAATAAGAAGTCTCCTCCCGTTGCACATAAAATCATATCTATGTTTTTATTTTGAATCATTTCGTTAAATTCTTTTCCACGCTCTTCTTTCGAAGCACTTCTTCCTTTTTCATTATGGAAAAGATTTTTGGATAATGTTAAAGAATATCCTAATTCTTCTAATTTCTTTTTCGCATTTTCAAAACGATTCTTTTTTAAATCATCTTTGCATCCTGCAGAAGGAGCAGGTACTCCAATATGACTTCCTTTTTGGATAAAACTAGGATACTTCATTCTTTTTTTCCTTCCCTTTTTTGATTCTTTTTCGAATCACACTATATAGAATAATAATGACAATTCCACTGACTAACATTACGGTTCCTGTTATGAATAGACTCTTGGTTTGGAAAGAAGATCCATTGATTGCCATCTTTACAATCAAGTCTACTCCTGAACTCAACAACATTACACCAAATCCACTAATACTTAACGAAATTCCTGTTGTTTTGATCCATGCATGAAGAGACCATTGTAATAAAGCAATGATGATAATATCAAATAATATCAATACTCCTAAAAGAATTTGAAAACTTTTTGAAGTAAACATTTTATATCCTTTTAAAACAACCCTTTCTGTCTCTGTTAAATTTGCACTTGCATTTTGAATACTTTGTTTAATCACTCTACTCATTTCTTGTGTATCTATTTCTTCTAATGCTTGATCAATCATTTCATCTGTGATTTCTTCTCCAACAATACTAGAAATTTTTTCTTTATTGTTTCGAATATAATTCACAAGATCTTGTTCAAATTGTATATCGTCAACTTCTCCATCAATTAATCCATCAATGGTTTGATCTAAATATTGATTCATCAAATCTTGTACTTCTGGATCATTCAATATTTCTTGTACGACTTCATTACTCTGTACATCATGAACCATATCTTCTGTTACTACAAAGTTTTCTTCTTCATAATCCCTTACTGTAATTCTTTCTTTAATCACTTCTTTGATAACACCATCTACTAAAATCGTTTTGAAATTGCAAGATAGTGCCAATACTCCCATCAAGCTAATTAAAATAATGGTAAATATAATTTGAAATATTTTTCTGATTACCTTCATAA
>CAMNDO010000007.1 GCA_946535455.1 uncultured Caryophanales bacterium | reverse complement strand
ATCTCCTTTGTTTAAAGAAAACTCTTCTTGTGCAATTTTTTTCATATCTTCTATCATTTGATCTGTGTTTTGATAAATTTCTGTCACTATTGATTTTACTCCAAAATTCAAAGCTACTTTTTCTGCAATATGGCTAGATGGACAGCAAGCTAAAATACTACACTTTGGTCTTAGGTTGCTAATTTTTCTTGCGGTATATCCCGTCATGGTAGGAGTTACAATCAATTTGATATCATCATAGTCTACCGCATCTATCACAAGTTTCGCAATGGTATCGGAAACACCAATTTTTCTTTTATATACGGTATGGTTGGAATAATCAATCATACTTTCTGCTTTTTCACATGTTTTTGCCATATAAGAAACTGCTTCTTTTGGATATTTTCCTACCGTAGTTTCTCCTGATAACATAACACAATCGGTTCCATCTAATACCGCATTCGCAATATCGGATACTTCTGCTCTTGTAGGTCTTGGACTTTGATACATGGATGCTAACATCTCCGTTGCGACAATGGCAAATTTTCCATTTTCTCTACATTTTTTAATAATCATTTTTTGAACAATCGGAAGTTCTTCTAATGGAATTTCTACTCCTAAATCTCCCCTTGCAATCATAATACCATCAGAAGCTGCAATGATTTCATCTATATTTTGAATTCCTGTTTGAGATTCAATTTTAGCAATGATTCTAGCATCTCCTCCACTTTCTTCAATGATTTGTCTCACTTGTTCTACATCTTCTTTTTTGGTAACAAAAGAAAGGGCTAAATAATCACAAGAATGGCTCGATGCAAAAGCAATATCTTTTTGATCTTGTTCACTTAAAAATGGAAGAGATAACGATACGCCTGGAACATTAATGGTCTTATGACTTTGTAAAAGACCTTCGTTCAGTGCTTTCAATAAAACTCCATTTTCATCTTTTCCAATCACTTCAAAGTGAAGTAATGCATTATCAATTAATACACGAGATCCAATTTCAATCGAATCCATGATTTCTGGGTGATTGATACTAAATTCTAAAGAATCTCCTAATACATTTTGTTTCACCATTTGAATCATTTGTCCTGGTAATATACGAACTCCATCTAGTTCAAATTCCCCACATCGAAGTTCAGGTCCTTTGGTATCATACATAATCGCAACTGGCATACCTGTCGTTTTTCGTACCTTTCGAACAACATCAATAATTTGCATTGCATCTTCATAACTAGCATGAGAAAGATTAATTCGTGCACAATCCATTCCGTGATGAACCAATTCCGTCATCACATCTTCTCGAATACTAGCTGGTCCAATACTACAAATAATTTTTGTTTTCTTCATAAGACCCTCTCCTATTCTTTTCTAGTATCATTATATAACAACTCAATCAAAAAGAATATCTTTTTTCGATATTCTTTTTTTTCTTTTACACTTTTATTTTGCTTCATACCAATTGCTTCCCATTTCAATATCTACTTTTAATGGAACACTTAATTGGAACGTATTTTCCATAATAGAACGTACAATTTCTTTGACTTCTTCTATTTCTTCTTTCACAACATTAAATACCAATTCATCGTGTACTTGTAGAAGCATTTTACTTTTTAATTTTCGTTTTTCAAACTCTTCATAAATTTCTACCATCGCTTTTTTCAAAATATCTGCAGCAGTTCCTTGAATTGGTGTATTCAAAGCCATTCTTTCTCCACTATTTCGAATCATGAAGTTTTTACTATTTAATTCCTCTATGATTCTTTTTCGATTCATTAAAGTTTTGACATATCCATTCTGATAAGCTTCTTTCTTTTCTTTTTCCATATATTCTAAAATACCTGGATATGTATTTAAATAATTATCAATAAACTCTTTTGCTTTTGAAATATCAATTCCTAAATCTTCTGATAATCCAAAACTACTAATTCCATACAAAATCCCAAAGTTAACGGCTTTCGCATTTCTTCTCATATCTTTGGTTACTTCTTCCATAGGAACATGAAAAATATCAGATGCTGTTTTTGTATGAATATCTTGGTTTTCTACAAAGGCTTGTATTAAATTTGTCGCATTGGACATATGAGCAAAGATTCGGAGTTCGACCTGAGAATAATCACTCGATAATAAGACACTATTTTCTTCTGGAATAAAGGCTTGACGAATCAGTTTGGAATATTCACTACGAGCAGGAATATTTTGTAAATTTGGACTAATACTAGAAAGTCTTCCTGTTCTTGTTAATGTTTGGGTATAAATCGTATGAATTTTTCCATCTTCTCGAATTTCTCCTAATAATCCTACCGCATAGTTCGTATATAATTTAGAAAGAGTACGATATTCCAATACTTTACGAACAATCGGATAATCTTCTACTAATTTATCTAAAATATCTTTACTAGTAGAATACTTATTGTCTTTTACTCTCTTTGGATATGGAATTTCCATATCTTCAAATAATACTTTAGAAAGTTGCGCAGGAGACATAATATTAAATGTTTGATTCGCTAATTGATATATTTCTTCTTCTACTTTTGTCATTTCTTTTTCTAAATCTTTTTTCACGTTTTCTAAATACTCTTTATCGATTCGAATTCCTGTGATTTCCATATCCGAAAGAACTTTGGATAAAGGCATTTCTATTTTTTCAAATAGATCTATCATTTCTTGTTCTTTTAATTTTTTCTTTAATTCTTCTTTGGTTTCGTAAATAAATTTTGCTTTTTCACAGCACATCTCTTTTAATTTTTCTTCTGTTACTTCTTTTGGTCTTTTTACTGTTCCATAAACTTCTTCATATTCTTCGATTTCATAATCAAAACTTCTTGCGAGAAAACTAATATCTTCTTTTACTACATAATCTAATAGATAAGCCGCAATCATCGTATCAAAGTTTATTTTTGGAATAGGAATTCCCAACGCATGTAAAAGAACCATACTTTTCTTTCCATCATATGTTGATTTTTCTATAGAAGAAGAAAATAATTCTTTCTGATTTGGAATTTCTTCCTTCGATAGAAAATATCCATTTTCTCCATCATAAATTCCCATCCCTAAGATTTCACTTTTACTATAGACTTCTCCTCTTGTTTCTAAGTAGAAAGAAAATTCTTTTTCTTTCAAATTTTGAATATCTAAAATTTTCATTTCTTCTTTTTCTTTTTTTGGAGTTGGTGTAAAATCAATTTTTTTCAAAAGAGAATAAAATTCTAACTCTTGTAAAAGATTGGCATAATCTTCTCGATATCCTTCATATTTACAATCTTCTAATGAAAAGTCTAATGGAACTTCTTTATAGATGGTCGCAAGATCATAACTCATATAAGCATTTTCTTTATCCGTTTCTAATTTTTCTCTTGTTTTTGGAGATATATCTTCTAAATTTTCATATACTCCATCTAAAGAACCATATTTGGCAAGTAATGAGATTGCAGTCTTTTCTCCAATGCCTCTCACTCCTGGAATGTTGTCAGAAGAATCTCCCATCAATGCTTTTAAATCAATCATACGAATCGGATCGACTTGATAGGTTTTTCGAAACGTTTCTTGATCCATCATAATATGATCACTTTGTTTTAATAGTTTTACGGTAACCTCATCACTAATCAATTGTAATAAGTCTTTATCACTACTAATAATGGTTGCGATAAATTTGTCTTCTTCATCTACAATTTTAGATACGGTACCAATAATATCATCTGCTTCATAGTTTTCGATTTCAAAGTATTTAATCCCCATACTTTCCAAAACTTCTTTTGCTTTTGGAAATTGTTGTTTTAATTCTTCTGGAACAGCGGCTCTTCCCGCCTTATAGGTATCATATTTTTCATGTCGAAAGGTTTTTCCTTTATCAAATGCTACTAAAATATAACTTGGATTTTCTTCTTTGATGATTTTGTTCATCATGTTAATAAATCCATATAATGCATTGGTTGGAAAACCTTTCGAATTTTTCATAATGACACCTTGATAAGCAGTTGCATAAAAACTACGGAATAGTAAATTGTTTCCATCTACTAATATGATTTTTTCCATTTTGATTCACCTGCATCTAGTATATCACAATTCATAATAATTCACTATTGATTATTACTAGAGAGCACTGCTGTTTCAATTTGTTCATTATTTTCTAAATTTTCCATTCTTTCACTAGCTAGGAACAAAAAAGCCGTAAATGCTAGATAAAGTCCTAATAATACAAATCCTTTCTTTAATACGTTTTTCATAATATCTCTCCTTTCTTTTTACAATTCTAGTATATATCGAACAATTATTCGTGTCAATACATTTTTAAAACAAATGTTTGACATTTGACATTTTACGTGTTAAGATGAATACATAAGGAGGGAATTATGGAAAAGTTAACAGGAAGACAAAATTTTATATTACAAGTGTTAAAGAAACTCATTGCGAAGAATGGTTATCCACCTACTGTAAGAGAAATTGGGGATGAAGCTCACTTATCTTCTCCTGCAACCATTCATTTTCATTTAAAGAAACTAGAAGAAAAAGGCTATATCAAGAAAAACGATAATAAAAACAGAACCATTGAAATTTTAGTACCAAACGAGTATATTCAAAAAGATGATCATGTAGTAGATGTTCCTTTATTAGGAAAAGTAACAGCAGGTACTCCCATTGAAGCCATCGAAAGACCAGATGAATACTTCAGTTTACCTACGAACTTAATTACCAATAAAAAAGAAGTATTTACATTGACCGTTAGTGGAGAATCTATGATCAATGTAGGAATTTATGATGGAGATATTTTAATTGTAGAAAGACAAACAACAGCAAGAAATGGAGAAACTGTAGTTGCGATGAATGAAAATAACGAAGCTACTGTAAAAACATTTTATAAAGAAGATGGACATTTTAGACTACAACCAGAAAATGATACGATGGAACCTATCATTTTAAAAGAAGTAACGATTTTAGGAAAAGTAGTTGGACTATACCG
This sequence comes from uncultured Caryophanales bacterium, assembly GCA_946535455.1. Classification (GTDB taxonomy): domain Bacteria; phylum Bacillota_I; class Bacilli_A; order RF39; family UBA660; genus UBA3789. Next base: position 6,849 of record CAMNDO010000007.1, on the reverse strand, counting down.
AAAATTATGATGATAAAAAAAAGCGATTATTCGCTTTTTTCTTTTAAAAAATCTCTTACAATGTAACTCGCAATCAAAAGTCCTGCGCTAGAAGGAACAAATGCAGAAGAACCTGGAGTTCTCTCTTTTGTTTTGATAGGAACTTCTTTGGAAGAACATACCATGATTTTTCCTTTTAATTTTTCGTCTTTGACATATTTTCTTAAAATTCTAGCTAATGGATCATTGACTGTTTTTGTTAATTCAGTAATTTCTAATTGACTAGGGTCTAACTTGTTTCCTGTTCCCATACAACTAATAAACTTTTGTTTTCTTGCAAGACACTCTTTGATGAGTTCTTTTTTTGTGGATACCATATCACAAGCATCTACGATATAGTCTACTTTTTCTTGAAATAAAAGTTCTATGTTTTCTTTTTCTATTTTTTGTTTCCAGGAAATGACTTTACAATCCTTATGAATGTCATGAATTCTTTCCTTCCATACATCCACTTTGTTTTCTCCAACAGTAGAATCCAATGCGATAATTTGACGATTCATGTTACTTTCTTCTACCGTATCATAATCGATAATTATAAGAGTTCCTATTCCACTTCTCGCAAGAGATTCAATCACATAGCCTCCTACTCCACCACAACCAAGAACCAAAACACTTTTATGAGAGAAACAAGCCACACTTTCTTCCCCTATTATTTTTTCTAATCTCGAAAACTTATGCGACTTGTCCATAATCATTTTCTTCCTTTGTTTTCATATATTTTTTCTCTTTCTTTGGAGATTCAATCAAATGAAGAGGTTCTCCATATAGAATTTGGTGAATATAAGATAGTTTTGTATAAATTTCTTGATTGGCCTTTGCTGTATGATAATACTTATTTAAATGACGATAGTCCCTACTATTTAATACTTCTAGTGCTTTTAATGTATCTTGTAGACTTGTTTCTTTTATGGTACTAGAAGGAATCACAGACCACTGAAAATGTTGTATAAAAGTAAGGATATCTTTGAAGTCTTGTACTTCCTTTTCTGGTATATTTTCATGGTATGCGTCTTTTTGTTTCATCTCTTCGATGACTCTTTTTAATTTCGCAATTTTTTCTTCTGTTAATTCTTTTTCCATTCCTAATTCTTGAAGAGATACATATCTTCCTCTTCGACTCGTATCGGGAATTTCATTTTGGTAATCGGTAATGACTTTTCCATAAAGTTTTTCTAAACTTTCATTCACTTTTTTGGGTGGTTGAGATACTTCATACACATCATATCGATCAGATGTGGTTTCTGTTTTCGTTGTGACTAGAAAGTTTCTAGGATATAGAATGGATTTACTTCGAATAAATTCTGTTGGTGCACTTTCTTTTTTAGGATCTTGAAAAATAGAGTTTGAATATTTTTCACGATTCACAATGATTTCTTTTTCTTCTGCACCTTTATAATGTACTTTAGAACGAATCTTATGAGAACCTTTTAATGTTATTTCTATATTCATTACTCTTCCTCGATTAATGATTGGTAATATCAGCATCTTCTCACCTCTTTTCACAATTGGTTATTCTATCATAAAACGAATTTTATTGCAAAAAAAAGCCAGAGGATATCGAAAGACAAACGATAAAACCTCAGCCCAAAGACCAAGTGGGTGTCCATATGTTATCATTAGGATTCTTAGTCAAAGCTAAGCATTCAACACCGATAACAGTTCTAGACTCCCTTATCGTTATTTTCGTCGGTTTTATTGTGCCTAACGTACCTCTCTGACAAACTTATCATACCACAAAACTTTCATTTTCACAATCTTTTTTTTCATTCATACACTAAAATAGGTGATTTTATGATTTTTGAAGATTCTCTATTTTCTTTCTATTATGAGAAATTTGGAGAGAAAAAACCCGTCATTTTAATTCTTCCAGGTTGGGGAAATACTCGGAAAACTTTTGATTTTATCATTCAATATTTTCAAAAAGATTACACCATTTATATTTTAGATTATCCTTCTTTTGGAAAGAGTCCTATTCCAAAAAAAGAATTAACCATAGACGATTATTCCCTTGTTATTCAACGATTTTTAACATTTTTTCAAATTCAGAACCCTATTATCATTGCCCATTCTTTTGGAGGAAGAATCGCATCCCTTTTAATTGGGAAATATCACTATCCTACCTCTTTCTGTATTTTCTTTGATGTTGCGGGAATTCGAAGAAAGAAAATATTTTCTTTCCGAACCAAACTCTACCATTTCTTCAAAAAACTATCTTTTTTGCTTCCAAAAAAATTTCAAAAAAAATACTTCCATTTTCTATTTTTGAAGTTTTCTTCGAAAGATTATCAAAATCTTCCTATTTCTATGAGAAAAACATTTCAAAATATTATATCCACTGATTTACGAAAATTTTATCAAAATATTCCTTCCGAAGTATTACTTATTTGGGGAGAAAAAGATCGTGATACTCCTTTACAAGATGCTTATCTTTTGAAGAAACTGATTCCAAATTCTTCTCTTATTTGTTATAAAGGGAAAGGTCATTTTTCTTATTTAGAAAATCCTTATCTTACTTTGAGCATTCTTTCTATTCTACTCAAAAACAAGTGATTACTCACTTGCTTTTTTTATAATTTCAATTCTTCCATGAAAGTGTTCTTGTTCCATATTTTCCGTCCAAATTTGAAGAGGAATACGAATCCTTTCCGTTGGTTTTAAGGTTCCTTCCCAAAGAACGGCATCTGGTGGTAAGGTTAATACTTCTTTTCCATCTAGCGAATAACGAATGGAATCAATCGGAACATGATTTTCATCACATCCACATTTTTCATGCATCATTTCATCTTCTATCAGTTTGACTTGATAGAAAACGGTCTCCATCATATTATTTTTAATCGTTACTTCATTTTCTGGAGTTCTTAATCCTTCTTCTTCTGTCACATTTTCTTCTTTACTTAACGTAATTGTAGAGCTAGAACTCACAATTCCTCTATTTTCTTTCACACTTTGTGTTACGGTCATATATTCCATGGGAACATCAATTCGAAAAGCAAAATATCCCATGAATCCAAAACAAACCATAAAAAACACAACTAATATCGCAGTATACTTTCTTTCATTGGCTTTGATTTTATAAATGGTATTAGAAACATTAATCGATGTATTTTTTTGAATTTGTTTTTGTTGTAATTTTTGTTTCTTTTTTTTCGGCATATTATCACCTATTTTCTAATACTAGTATACCAAAAAAGTAAAAAAATAAAAAGAATATTCTTTTTATTTTTCTGTTTGTATAACAATTCCTAATTCTTCTAGTTGTTCTTTGGTTAACTCACTAGGAGAACCCATCATCAAATCATTCCCAGATGCACTAGGTGGGAAGGCTTGTACTTCTCGTAAGTTTTCTTCATCTTGAATCAACATAATCATACGATCAATTCCAGGAGCCATTCCTCCATGAGGAGGTGCACCATATTTGAATGCGGTAAAGATAGATTTAAATCGATTTTCTACTTCTTCTCTATCGTATCCTACCATTTCAAATCCTTTTGCTAAAGAATCTAAATTGTGGTTACGAATCGCACCTGAAGCCATTTCATTTCCATTACATACAAAGTCATACTGATATGCCAAAATATTTTCTAAATTATCTTCTCTAATTTCTTCTTTTGGCATACTAAATGGATTATGACAAAAATCCCATTTTTCATTTTCTTCATCGTATTCAAACATTGGGAAATCATGAACAATACATAATTCTAAACGAGAAGGATCTGCTAGATGCAAATCTTCTGCTACTTTCACTCTTAAAACACCCAAAGCGGTTTTTACAATATTCTTCTTTCCAGAGATGATAAATACTAAGTCGTTCTTTTCTACCTGTAATTGTTCTTTTAAGGTTTCTTTTTCTTCATCCGTTAATACTTTCGCAATACTTCCTGAAATTTCCTCTTCATATTTTAAATAGGCTAATCCAGAAGCTTTTCTCTTCTTAACCATTTCTGTTAATTCATCAATTTGTTTTCTAGAATATTTATCAGCACCATCTTTTACCACAATAGCATTGATAATTCCTTTTTCTTGAATCACATTTTGAAAAACCGTAAATTCTGTCTTTTCAAAAACATTGGTTACATCTTGAATCAACATTTCATATCGCAAATCTGGTTTATCACTACCATACTTATCAATGGCTTCTTGATAAGAAATTCTTGGGAATGGTTTTGGAGTTACTGTTTTGTTGGAAAAAGTAGAAAATACATCATAGAAAATATCTTCTCCTACATTTAAAACATCCTCTTCTTCTACGAAAGACATTTCCAAATCCAATTGATAAAACTCTAATGTTCGATCTGCTCTTGGATCTTCATCTCGAAAGCATGGAGCAATTTGGAAATATTTTTCTATTCCACCTACCATCAACAATTCTTTATAAATTTGAGGAGCTTGTGGAAGTGCATAAAACTTTCCTTTAAAGTTTCTAGAAGGAACTACAAAGTCTCTAGCTCCCTCTGGAGAAGACGCTGTTAAAATTGGAGTTTGTACTTCTATAAAACCTAAATCATGCATTTTATTTCGAATAAAATGTAAAACGTTACTTCTTAAGATTAAATTGTTTTTCAATTTATTTCTTCGAATATCTAAATAACGATATTTTAATCGAGTATCTTCTAATGCTGTCGTATCATCTGTAATTTCAAAAGGAATATCTTCTGAAGTAGATAATAATTCTAAAGAAGATACTAACACTTCAATCTCTCCCGTTGGTGTATTCAAATTCTTGCTTTCTCTTTCCGCAATTTTTCCTTCTACTCGAATCACAGATTCTGTTTTTAGACTACTAGCTAATTCGTAAAAAGAATCTTCTGGACGAATCACAATTTGAACAAATCCACTTCGATCACGAAGATCAATAAAAATTAATCCCCCTAAATTTCTTTTCTTTTGTACCCATCCAAATAAGGTAACTTCTTTTCCTAAATCTTGAATGGTAAAATTTCCATTATTGAATGTTTTCATTCTTCACCATCCTCATGATGATGTCCACAGTGACAATGTTCATCACAGCAATCATCCTCTTCTTCCTCACCCATCAATGTTAATTGTTCATCTAAATAGTATAGAATGGCATCTAAACTGATGGTTTGTTCTTCTTTTGTTTGATTATTTTTAATGGTTATCTCTTGATTATCTAATTCTTCACTATTTAATACACAAGTAAATTTTGCATTTAGTCGATCCGCTTGTTTAAATTGTGCTTTTAATCCTCTACCTAAGTAATCGGTATCCACAATGAAACCTGCTAAACGAAGTTCTTGTGTTAAGTAGGCAGCATATTTCTTTTCATCTTCATTGACATATAACAAGAATAAATCAATATCTTCTACAATAGGAACTTTTACATTTTCTAATTCCAATGCTTTCACAAGTCTTCCAATACCAGAAGCAAAACCAACACATGGAGTCGATGGTCCATCTAATTGTTCTACTAAACCATTATATCTTCCACCTGCTCCAATCACATTATTGGAACCAAATCCTTCTACTTTTGCTTCAATTTCAAATACCGTATGGTTATAATAATCCAATCCTCTTACAATACTAGGATTGATTTCATATGGAATTTGCATGATTTCCAAATACTCTTGGACTTTTTCAAATCGATCTCTACTTTCTTCATTTAAGTAATCGATTGTCTTTGGTGCATTCTTTAAGATTTCATTTTCTTGATCTACCTTACAATCTAAAATACGAAGTGGGTTTTTATCGATTCTTGCATTACAGTCTTCACATAACTCTTTGATATGAGGTTTAAAATATTCCATTAATGCTTTTCGATATTCATCACGAGATTCCTTATCTCCTAAGCTATTAATATTGACTTTGATTTCTTTTAAACCTAACATCTTATAAAGATTGACTGCAGCACTAATAATTTCTGCATCACTTAATGGATCATCTGTTCCTAAAATCTCCATACCAAATTGTGTTAATTCACGGTCTCTTCCACTTTGTGGTCTTTCATAACGATACATCGTTCCATTGTAATACACTTTGATTGGTTGATTTGGATCCCCATACATTTTATTTTCAATATAACTACGGACTACTCCTGCCGTACCTTCTGGACGAAGAGTGATTTTTCTTTTTCCTTTGTCTTCAAAATCATAACTCTCTTTGGTTACAATATCCGTGGTATCTCCTATCCCACGATGGAATAATTCAGTCGCCTCAAAAATAGGAGTACGTATATAGCTGTAATTATACTTCTCCATCATTGCATCGATTACGGTATCGATATACTTCCAGATTTTGGCTTCTCTACCATAGATGTCATTACATCCTTTTTGTCTCTGAATCATTTTATCACTCCTTTTCAAGTTATTCCTATTATAAAACATTCTACCATTTTCGTCCATTCTTTTGTTATAAAAAAAAGAAACTAAATCGTTTCTTTTACTAAATTGACACCTTTTTTCAAATCTTTCTTGAAGAAATGATAGGTTGCGCGAATCAACAAATAACATGGTAAGGCTATGATAATTCCTTTTACCCCTGCTACTGTTCCTCCAATCGATACTGCCATAATGGTAATCAATGGATTTACTTCTGATGTTTTTCCATATACTTTTGGTGAAATCACATATCCATCTAATTGTGGGAAAATAATACAAATAATTGTCGTCATAATGACAAGTGGTACTGAAACAACACTTGCTAAAATAATCGCAATGATATTGGTAATTAACCCTCCAAAGTATGGAATCACTGTTGTAACACAAGCTAGCAATCCTAAAATTAACCAGTTAGGATGACCAATGATTAAGAATAAAACACTATACTCTACTAATTGAATCAACATAAAGATTT
>CAMNDO010000006.1 GCA_946535455.1 uncultured Caryophanales bacterium | reverse complement strand
TATTTCTTTTTCAGTAGTAGTTGATGCATCTCCCATAAACATAAATTTATAACCATTAAGTTCTGTATATATGACATTACTATTATCATTTTCATTATCGTATTCTTTTGTTTGTAAAAAATATAATTTATCATTATCTAGATTTAATTCTTTAATGCAGGAATAATATTTAATTTTCTTTTTATCTAATACTTTAATTAACTCTTTTTCTAAATCATTGTAAGATCCACAATTGAATATTACTTTTTCTACCTTAAAATTATTAACTAAGTTAATCGCTTCTCCCATATGGTCGTAGTCTCCATGACTAATAATTAGATAGTGAATTTTAGATATTCCATTTTTTCGTAAATTTGGTTGGAGATTTTTGTAAAAAATATTCTTTGATTGGATTCCTCCGGTATCTAGTAATATATTTATATGATTAATCTGTATTAGAATAGAGTCTCCTTGTGATACATTCATTATTTCTATCATTTTCGTATTATCTATTTTAGGTATCAGAAAATGAAATATTAGAATTATTAGAAAAATATATATTATTTCTTTTTTTTGAATTATTAAATATAAAAAAATGATTACTCCGTATCCTACATATAATAATAAATGGGATTTTTTAAATGGGATTTTTCCAAAGTTTATTTGACTTAAGAATAGAGAGCTTTTTTCTAAGATTATTATTAAAAAATTATAAATTGGATATAAAGGTTTTATGATAAAAACAATTAAAGTGAAGGGAAAAAGAATTATACTAACGTATGGAACATAAAATAAATTATAAAAGATACTTAAAAGATTTATTTGACTAAAATGGTATAAACTTATAGGAATACTTACTAGAAATGATGCAATAGATGTTTTGAAGAGAGAAATAACATAGTTTTTACTTTTTAATTGTTCTGTTAATCTAAGTAATGAAAAAGAAATCAAATAAGAATATTGAAATCCTACTTCCCATAGATAATTTGGATTTACCATTAGAGAGATTGATATTATTATTAAGAATATATTTTCTTTTTTGATGTAGAAATAATAGATTTGATTGATTCTAAAAAATATATAAAATAGAACTCCTCTTAAAATAGATGGAGATAATCCTACTAAAAATAAATAACCTAATAAAACTGTAGTGATCATGTAAAATGTTTTTTCTTCTCCTATTCTTTTTTTTAATATTTTTTCTAATATAGAAGATAATAGTGTTATATGCATACCACTTATGGCAAATAAATGACTAATTCCATTTTCTTGATAACTTTTTTTCACAGAAGAAGAGAGATATGTTTTATCTCCTAATAATAAAGTACAAAGATAAGGATCTTCTGCGAAGTAAGAATATAATTGATTGCGAATCCAAAAACGAAGGGAACGATTCTTCTTTGCTTTTTTCCAAGAAGTAATAGAAATCTGATAAAAAATATTTTGATGTTTTAAATACTCTCGATAAGAAAATAATCCTGGAATCGTATTTTTGGTTGGAAGAAGAAACTTTCCTTTTACTTTTATCGTATCTCCTAATGAAATATTTTTTAAGTTTTGATTGGAAAATGCAAGTACTCTTTCTTTATTTTTTAAATGTAGAGTTACTCCATGTTCTGTTTTTTGAATTCTTTCTACTACCCCAATAAAAGAAGAATTCGTAAGAGAATAAGAAGACTCTTTTGGGAAAGATAGGCGAAATATCGTAAGAAGAAATACCAAGAAAAAGAAAAAATAATACATTTTATCACAGAGTAATATCTTCCTGAATCTTAGCAAACAAAGCATCTCCTATTCCAGGTATTTTTTTCAAATCTGTTAAGTCTTGAAAAGGACCATTTTTCTCTCGATACGAAATAATATCTTTTGCTTTCGATTCCCCTATTCCTGATAATTTCATAAACTCTTCTAAGGTTCCTTGATTAATGGATACTTTATCACTACTTTTTGTAGAAGAATTGATACAAGCAGAATTCACCAATGCGTTTTCATCTTTTTGATGACAAGCCTCTTGGACTTGTTTTTCTTTTTCTTTTACTTTGGAAAAGTTTTGTACTTCTTCTTTACTATAAATAATAATTACCATTTCATCTTGGATTTTCTTACTTAAATTAATGACAGATGTGTCCGCTTGTTCTGTAAGACCTCCTGCTTTCTCAATCACATCAATCACTCTAGATTCTGTGGGTAAAGAATAAATTCCAGGGGAAAGGATTTGTCCTTTAATATCTACTTGATATTCTTCTTTTTTCATTTCTTTTTCTTCTACTATTTTTTTCTCGATTACGATATCTTTTTTCTCTTTTGAAAAAGAAACTTTTGGGATAAAGTAAACCAATCCTGTTATGAGAAATACCAAAAGAACACTTCCTAAAAATAGTTTTTTTCGATGCCGATACCAAAACGTCAATATATCACCTCCTACTATATCATTCGAAAAAAAAAGAAAGTTTTCCAACTTTCTAATGAATTTTTTTCATTTTTATCGTAGGTGGTTCTTCATAAATGTGTTCTTCTTTTGGTAATCCTAGTGGAACCTTCTCAATCAACTCTTGTTCTAGCAAGAAAATATCAGAAGATTTCACTTTAGCTGCGGCACATTGATAGTTTCCTCCACCATTCATACTTTCCATAATTTTTCCAACGTTTACTTTTTTTCCACCACGTGCAGAAATATGAATATTTTTCTCATCGATATATCCTAATACAAAAGAGGCATCAATTCCATTAAACTTTAACATTCGATCTGCTGCTTTCGCATAATCTTCTTTTCCATAAATCGATTTTGGTTGTTCTCGATTTAAGGTAAAAGAAACTTGAATAGGAGCCATCGATTCACTATACTTTTTAATGATTGTTCCATTAATCATCAAATGACTGACTCTACAAAAACTTTCAAATTCTTCTAAGAATAAATGGTTAACATAATCAATATCTGCTCCACAATCCATTAATTGTTTGGATATGTCATGTGTCTGAGAAGTCGTATTTTGTTTATAACGTTTCGTATCCAAATTAATTCCTGCGAGCAAATAATTTGCAAGAGAAGCATCTACTGGAATTTTAGAAGAAAACAATAGATAAGAAATAATTTCAGAAGCACTGGATACTTGTTGGTGAATAAAAGACTTTCCAGGAATACTATGTTCATCTCCTAAATGATGATCAATCACAACAATACTGGAAAACTCTTCTAACATATCCTGAAAACAAATCATATCTTTTTTATTCACATCTGTAACCATTAGTAACGTGTTTTCTCTTTGAAAAGCAATAGCCTCTTTCTTGGTAACAAAATTATATTGGTCATGATTCGCATCTAGTATCGTTTTTACACCTGGTTCAATGGTAATAGGATCATCATCTACCACGATATAACATTTTTTACCATAGTATTTCCCAATGGTATATAGTCCCATACAGGATCCAATGGAATCAAAATCTGGACTTAAATGACCTGTGATAAAAATATTAGAACTTTTTTGAATTTCGGATAACAATGTCTTTTTAAAATGGTCTATTCCAAAAGCGTCCATCAAAATCCCTCTTTCTACAAAGTGAACTAATTATACATCGTTTTTCAAAAAAAATCAAGAAAAAGGACTCTTTCGAGTCCTTATGTTCTTTCTTTTAAAATACCATTTTCTACACTCACTCGCTGGACAATAGTTAAGGCAGCAATCAAACAAATGGTAAAACTTCCTCCATAACTCATAAATGGTAAAGGAACTCCTGTCATTGGCATCATTCCCATAATTCCCATTAAATTAATCGCAACATGTAAGAAAATATACACTGCTACTCCATAACATAAAGTAGCCCCTCGATTCGTAGGACTTGCCCTACCAATCAATAAAATTCTTAGGATGACAAAGAAATAACATAAAATAATGAGTACTCCTGTAATCACTCCCAATTCTTCTACTATAATAGCGAAAATAAAGTCTGTATATGCTTCTGGCAGATATAAATATTTTTGAGTAGAGTTTCCTAATCCTACTCCTGTTAATCCTCCATTATTCATCGCAATATAACAATTACATACTTGATTTCCAGTATCTAAAATACGATCACATGGGTTTTTAAAATCGAATCGTGCCATTTGTCTTTCTAATAAAACCCCTTTTCCACTTCCAAATAAAATCATTCCGCCAAATGCGATTAGACCAAGTATCATGAAAACTGTTTTATATTTAATTTCTGGAGATATAGGTACTGCTAAAAACAAGACACCTACAATAATCGTATAAATAATAGTTGTTCCTAAGTCAGGTTGTAAGAAAACGAGTCCTGCCACAATTGCACAAATTCCAATCGGAAACAAACTTTTTCCCCAAGAAGTAAACCGACTTTTTCCTTTATCATAATAATGTGCTAAAAACACAATCGTAATCACTTTCATAAATTCACTTGGTTGAATACTCACAAAACCTAAATCAAACCAACTGACTGCTTCATTTTTCGCAGTTCCAATGGCAAGTAATGCGACCAAAGAAGCAATCCCAATTAATAATAAACCCCAAGAAAAAAAACCATAAGATTTTGTATTAAATCGAATCATTACTAGAGATAAAAATACCCCTACTACTAAAAAGATCGCTTGTTTCATAAAATAATTATAAGGACTTACAGCATGAGACATATAAGCTGTAACATTAGAAGCAGAAAAAACCATAATTAAACCAATGATAAATAATATCACAGTCACTACCAATAATGGTTTATCGATGTACTTTAATATTTTTCTCATAGCCATCTTTCCCTTCTATAATAAATATAACATAAAATGCTTCTTTTTATCGTAAGAATGGACATTTACATGCACATAAACTGTCAACTAACATACGTTATATTAGAGAAGTAAAGGAGGCTTTTTCATGTACTATTATGGAGGGACAAATTGTCCAAATCAAACATCTTATTACTATCCTGCATATACAAATAATAATTCTAATTCTGCTATTGTTTTAGTATTATTCATTTTATTAGTGATTATTATTGGTACAAGATGGAGTAATTAAGGACAGAAAAGTCCTTTTTTCTTGTGAAAATTGTTTTTTTTTGATAAAATAACTTCGTTGAGGTGATACTAGATGATTCTTATGAAAGACATTTTAGATGAAAAAGACAAAAGACTTCATCTAAAAAGCAAAGAAGTAGAATTTCCTTTATCCAAAGAAGATAAACAAGTAATCGAAGACATGATTCAATATCTTCATGATAGTCAAGTACCAGAATTATCTGAAAAATATAATTTGCGTCCTGGTATGGGAATGTCTGCCGTTCAATTAGGGGTTTTAAAACGATACTTTGTTGTCGTAAATGACATTACAGAAGAAGATGCTGAAAAACAAGAATTCGAAACTTATGTTTTAATTAATCCAAGGATCATTAGCAATTCAGAAGAACAAATTTATGTAGAAGAAGGGGAAGGTTGTTTAAGTATTAATCGTCCAGTGGAAGGAATTATTCCAAGATCTGCAAGAGTAACGATGGAAGCTTATGATATGGAAGGAAGAAAAATTCATGTTCGTGCAAGAGAAGAACTTTCTGTTTGTTTCCAACATGAATTAGATCATTTAAATGGTATTTTAATTACCGATCGAATTGATCCGAAAAATCCTTATAAAGGAAGAGAAAACGCTCGAGGAATTTAAAAAGAGACTATACGGTCTCTTTTCTTTTTTCTAATTTTACACTGACTAATTTGGATACACCAGATTCCTGCATCGTAATTCCATATAACGTATTGGCATACTCCATTGTCTTTTTCTTATGTGTAATAATTAAGAATTGTGTCTTATCTTTATAATGATTTAAATAATTTCCAAATCCTTCTACATTCACTTCATCTAGTGCTGCTTCTACTTCATCAAATAAACAGAATGGAACGGTTTTCACATTTAAAATGGCAAATAACAAACTAATCGCCGTTAATGTTTTTTCTCCACCCGATAATAAAGAAATGGTAGTTAGTTTTTTTCCTGGAGGAGAAGCCACAATATCCACTCCTGTTGTTAATAAGTTTTCAGGATCTGTTAATTTTAAATCCGCACTTCCTCCATTAAATAACTCTTTAAATACTTTTTGAAACTCTACTTTGATTTTATCAAAAGTAATTTTAAAGTCTTCTATCATGATTTGATCCATCTCATTCATAATCTCTAATAATGTATTTTCTGCTCCTATTAAATCTTCTCTTTGATGGATTAAAAAGTCATATCGTGTACTTACTTTTTCATATTCTTCAATGGCTTCTAAGTTTACCATCCCAATTCTTTTGATATTCGCACGATATAAATTTACTTTCTCTCTCGCTTCATCTGGTTCAATATCTAATACATATTCACTCTTTGCTTTTTCATAAGTCATTTCATATTCTGATGATAATATTTCTAACATATGATCTAATTGTACATCAGAACGGTTCTTACGAATTTCTAATTCTTGATATTCTTTTTCTAATTGTCTTAGATTTTGATTCTTTAATTTATCATCTGCTGTACTTCTTTCAATTTTATCTTTCAAAGAAACAATTTCTCTTTCTATATTTCCAATACGAAGTTCTAATTGCTCTTTATAAGAACTTTTCTCATGATACTTTTGAATCAATTCTTCTTCTTTTTGACTAATCGAATGATTTTGAACAGACTCTAATGATTCATATTCTTTTGTCATGAATTGATACTTTTCTTCTTTTTCTTTTTTCTCATTTCTTTTAATGATTAATGCTTCTTCGATTTCTACTTTTTCTTTGGAAAGTTGAAATAAATTTTCTTCTGTTTTTTGAATTTCCTGTTGTAAAGACACAAGACTTTTTCCAATTTCTTCTTTTTCTTTTTGTAATTGATTTCTCTTTTCTTCGATATGTCTTAATTCTTGTTTCAATAAAATACTACTTTTCGCATGAGAAGTACTTCCTCCACTCATACTTCCTCCCGTATGAATGACATCTCCTTCTAATGTAACAATTTTATAGCGATTTCGAATTATTTTCCCAATCGAAATAGCAGAATCCATATCTTCTACAACCAAAACATTTCCTAATTGGTTTTCTATAATGTTTTGATATTTTTTATCATATTCTACTAAGTTTGATAATACTCCTAAAAAATGAGAATCTTTTTGAAGAGTATCCATACTTTTCTCATCTACTGCACGAGATTCGATGACATTTAAAGGAAAGAAAGTAGCTCTACCCAAATGCTCTTCTTTTAAATATTCAATTGCTTTCTTCGCACTATTTTCATCTTTCACAATGATAAAATTTTTACAAGAAGCAATCGCAATATTTAATGCTTTCACATATTTCTCTTCTACATTTAATACATTCCCAATCGTATCATAAATTCCAGATAACTCTCTATTTTCTAATACTTTACGAACACTATTTGGTAAATCTCCATTTTGATCAATTTCCATTTGAATTCGATTTTTCTGATGGGCTAAAGAAATCATTTCTTGATCTTTAGAAGAGTATTCTTGTGAAAATACATTTTTTTGTAATCCTTGATTTTGAAGTTCTCTTTCTTTATCTAAGACTTCTGTATTTTTTTGTTGGAATAATTTTTCTAATTGTTTTTCTTCTTCTGAAAGCACTAAAATACTTCCATTTAATTTTTCTTTTTCTTCTAAAATCAATCGAATTTCTTCTTTGATTTGTTCTTCTTCTTTTGATGATTTACTACGTTCTTTTAATAAGTTCTTCTCCGCATCTAATTTTTCTTTTTCTTCTGTTACACTAATTAATTCTCTATGACAATCGGTTTTTTCATTTTCTAACTTCAATAATGTTCTTTGATCTTCTTCTAGTTTCGCATCCATTTTAGAAGAGGTAGAAGTAATTTGAAAAATTTCTTCTTCTAATTGTTCTCTTCTTTTTTCTTCTAATTCTAATTGATTATGAATATTCTCAATATCATACGCTAATAATGCCACTTCATATTGATCCAATCCTTGTTTATTTTCTAAATATTCTTTTGCTTTTTTACTTTGTCTTTTCAAAGGACCTACTTGCATTTCTAACTCTGTAATAATATCATTGACACGATCAATATTATTATGCGTACGATCTAATTTTCTTAATGCTTCTTCTTTTCTTTTTTTGTATTTTAATATCCCAGAAGCTTCCTCAAAAATAACACGTCTATCCAAAGAGGAATTACTTAATATTTTATCGACTTCTCCTTGAGAAATAATATTAAACGATTCTTTTCCCATTCCGGTATCCATAAATAAATTCGTAATATCTTTTAAACGACATTTATCATTATTTAAATAATACTCATTTTCTCCACTTCGATAAACTTTTCTTTTTACAGAAATTTCTGTATAAGGGACATTTAATTCATGTTTACTATTATCAAAAATTAATTCTACACTCGCAACGTTTAAAGGTTTTCTGTTTTTACTTCCTGAAAAAATAACATCTGTCATCGATCCTTCTCCACGTAAAGACTTCACAGATTGTTCTCCTAATACCCAACGTACCGCATCCACTACATTACTTTTTCCACTTCCATTGGGACCTACAATACAAGTGGTTTTTCCATCTAGTGAAATGACTAATTTATCTGCGAAAGATTTAAATCCATTTACGATAATTTCCTTTAAGTACATATACTTTCACCCTAGTTATGATTATACTATAAAACCAAAAAAAAAGAAAGTTAAGCCTTTCTTTTTACGTAATAAAATCCACTTCCTAAAATGATAATTCCAATAATAGATAAATAATTTTGATCAAAGGTATCTCCTACTTCTACTGTTTGTACTTCTTCTTTTTCTTCTAAACGATCGACAATCACTTCTTGATTGGTATTTTCTTCTGGTGTTACCTTTCGAATCTCTTTTACTTCTCCTACATTCTTTTTCTTGGTATTAGAAGATTTTAAAATATTACGAAAACTTAAGTAAGTAAAGAATAATAATACTACTACAATCATAATAAAGATAATTTTTCTCATTTGAACACTTCCTTTTTTTGAATTATTATAGCATAATCCAAAAAATAATCAACTGTTTTTATTCCTCCTGTAATAACTCTTTTAAAGGAACAATCTTATACCCTTTCGAATGAATATAATCAATAATCAGAGGAAGTTCTTTTTCCAAAGAAGGATTCCATGAAAAGGAGAAAAACATTCCGTGTTCCAAATGATTTTGAATTTCTGGATAAGCATCTTTTTCTAAAATATATTGTGGTTTAATCGTATGTTTTTTTAGTTTTTGACATAATGTTAATAATTCTTTATTTTCTTTTTCTGTATAACAAAAAGAAGGTTCTTTTTTGGTAATGGTTTCTAAATAAGAAAGAGAAGTTTGAAAAAAAGATTTTTGATAAGAATTGTCATAAGATAAAATTTCATATTCATGATGTGAATTTTTTCGAATGAGTTGTGTATTTTTTTCTAAGAAAGTACCATCTAAAAAGAAAGTTCCTACAACATCTTTGGTTTCTAAAATAGAAAGAATTTTTGAAATGTTGGTATTTTGAAAAATAGGAAAAACGAAAGATACTTTTCGATCTAAAAAATTCCCTTGAATCAAATATTTATCATAATGATCTATCATAGAAATAGAAGGACTTACTTTCTTCATTGTGGTGAGAGATTCATTATAAGAACCATATTTTTTCATCTCTTGATAGGATTTTTGAACATCTACTTCCATTCCATTCTTTCCCAAAATCATATCATTTCCTTGAATCATTCCATTCGTAGAAAGCACTTCATAAGAAGGAATACTTTCCTCAATTTGTAAAAAGATAGGGTCTTTCTTTTTCGAAGAAAGCATACTTTCATGAATGAGAAAAAAAGAAAGAAGAATACTAAACAATAAAATCAAAGTTTTCTTCATAATTTCACCTATTGTAATATATGAAAAAAAAAGATGATTATTCATCTTTCTTTTTGACTTCTTTTTTTGGTAATGCTTCTTTACGAGAGAAGTTTTGTCTTCCTTTTTTATCAGGTCCTAATGCTTTGACGATAATTTCGTCTCCTACAGAAACAACATCTCCTGCTTTATTGACTCTTTCATGAGCAAGTTGAGAAACATGTACCATTCCTTCACAACCTGGCCATAATTCTACAAAGCATCCAAAGTCTTCTACTTTCACAACTTTTCCTTCATAGATTTTACCAATTTCTACTTCTTTCACAATATCTTCAATCATTTGTCTTGTCTTTTGAATAATGTCTTTATTGTGATGATAGATAATCACTTGTCCACTATCTTCTAATTCTACTTTTACCGCATTAATGTTTGTGACTTCTGTTACGTTAGAAGCTTCACAAATAATTTTGGTAATCATTTCTCCTCCACGACCAATGACATCTTTAATCTTAGAAGGATTAATCATAAAGGTTTCCATCTTAGGTGCATATTCTGAAACTTCAGGACGAGGTTCTTTGATTTGCTTTTTAATGACTTTTAAAATTTCTAATCTTGCTTTTTTGGCTTGTGCCAAAGCTTCTTTTAAAATCTTTTCTGTGATTCCACTAATTTTAATATCCATTTGTAAAGCAGTGATTCCATCTTCTGTACCAGCTACTTTAAAATCCATATCTCCTAAGTGATCTTCCATTCCTTGAATATCTGTTAAAATGGTATAGTCTTTTCCATGGGTAATTAATCCCATCGCAATTCCCGCAACAGGTGCTTTAATAGGAACTCCTGCTGCCATCAAAGACATACATCCTGCACAAATACTAGCTTGAGAAGAACTTCCATTCGATTCTAAAATTTCAGATACAACACGAATGGTATATGGGAATTCTTCTTCGGATGGAATGACTTGCGCTAATGCTTTTTCTCCTAAAGCTCCATGTCCAATTTCACGTCTACCTGGTGCACCATATCTTCCTGTTTCTCCAACACTAAATTGTGGGAAGTTATAATGTAACATAAAACGTTTTTGATCTTCCATACTAAGTCCATCAATAATTTGATGTTCATTTAATGCTCCTAGCGTGGTAACGGATAAACTTTGTGTTTCTCCTCTTGTGAATAAAGCGGAACCATGCGTACGAGGTAATAAATCAATTCCTGTAGATAATGGACGAATCTCATCCATTTTTCTTCCATCTGCTCTTAACTTTTCTTTTACCACGATGCTTCTAAATAATTCATATTCAATATCGGATACCACCATTTGGACTTGTACCAATAATTCTTTTAATTCTTGTTCTTTTAATACATCTTCATTTTCAGAAGTAAATAGTTCTACCATTTCTTCTTTGATTGCATCAATCGCAGCATATTTTTCTAACTTATCTTTAATGCGAAGTGCTTTATCCATTCTTTTTGTAATGAAATCAGCAATTCTTTCTCTTAATTCATCAGATGGTGTCAATGTTTCATACTCCATCTTTTCTTCTCCAATTTCTGCAATAATCTTTTCTTCAAACGCAATCAATTCTTTGATGGCATCATGTCCAAACATCAACGCTTTTAACATCACATCTTCTGAAACTTGTTTTGCACTTGACTCTACCATGTTAATGGCATCTTTTGTTCCCGCAACCGTTAATTCTAATTCAGAAACTTCTAACTCTTCTGGTGTTGGGTTAATGACAAACTCTCCATTGACACGTCCTACTTTTACTCCTGCAATTGGTCCATTGAATGGAATTTTAGAAATCGATACCGCAAGAGAAGATGCGAACATCGCAGTTAGTTCTGGAGCACAATCTTGATCCACTGATAATACAGTAGAAATAATTTGTACTTCATTTTTAAATCCTTCTGGGAATAATGGTCTCATAGGACGATCGATCATACGAGCTGCTAGAGTAGCGGCTTCACTAGGACGTCCTTCTCTTTTAATAAAACCTCCTGGAATCTTTCCAACGGAATATAATTTTTCTTGATAATTTACTGTTAATGGAAAGAAATCAGACAATAAATTCACGTTTTTAGAAACAACAGCTGCTGTTAACACAACCGTATCATTATAACGTACTAAAACAGATCCATCTGCTTGTTTGGCTAATTCACCATGTTCTACAATTAACTTTCTTCCACGAAAGTCTAATTCAAATACTTTCTTTTTCATACTACACCTCTTTCCAAAAAAAATAGACACTGAAAAAACGTGTCTACTTTCTTA
>CAMNDO010000005.1 GCA_946535455.1 uncultured Caryophanales bacterium | reverse complement strand
TATGGTCTTGATAAAGCAGAAGGACAAACCATTTTAGTGTATGACTTAGGTGGAGGAACTTTCGATGTTTCAATCCTAGAATTAGGAGATGGTGTGTTTGAAGTAAAATCTACTGCTGGAAATAATAAACTAGGTGGAGATGACTTCGATGAAAGAATTATTGATTATTTAGTAAAAGAATTCAAAAAAGAGAATAAAGTAGATTTAAAAGATGATGATATGGCGATGCAACGTCTAAAAGAAGTTGCAGAAAAAGCAAAAAAAGATTTATCAGGAATGGTTACGACTCAAATTTCAGCACCTTTTATTTCCAAAGATAGTGATGGAGAACCTCTACACTTAGATATGGAACTTTCTCGTGCAAAATTTGAAGAATTAATTTCAGATTTAGTAGAATCTACTATTGAACCAGTGAAAAAAGCTATCAAAGATGCAAAAATTAAGAAAAGTGATATTGATAAAGTGATCTTAGTAGGGGGATCTACTCGTGTACCTTTGGTATATGAAACCGTTACCAAAGAACTTGGAAAAGAACCATCTCGTGAAGTAAACCCTGATGAAGCAGTGGCAATGGGTGCTGCTATCCAAGGTGGAGTATTAACGGGAGATGTTAGTGATATCGTATTATTAGATGTTACACCACTTTCATTAGGATTAGAGACATTAGGTGGCGTTATGACAACATTAATTCCAAGAAATACAACAATTCCAACTTCCAAATCAGAAGTGTTCTCAACAGCTGCTGATAATCAACCAGGAGTGGATATCCATGTATTACAAGGAGATCGACCAATGGCTGCGGATAATAAGACATTAGGAAACTTTAGATTAGATAATATTCCACCAGCACCAAGAGGAGTTCCTCAAATTGAAGTTACTTTTGATATTGATGCAAATGGTATTGTAAATGTAAAAGCAAAAGATTTAGGAACCAATAAAGAACAATCTATTACGATCACTGCTACTACAAACTTAAGTGATGAAGAAATTGAACGAATGAGAAAAGAAGCAGAAGAAAATAAAGAAGCAGATGAAAAGAGAAAAGAAGAAGCAGAAACCAAAAATGATGCAGAACAATTAGTGTTCCAAACAGAAAAAGCCATTAAAGATTTAGGAGATAAAGCAGATAAAAAAGAAGTAGAAGAAGCAGAAGAATTAATCAAAGATTTAAAAGCTGCTTTAGAAAAAGGCGATATCGATGAAATCAAAGAAGAAAAAGAAAAATTACAAGAAAAAGCAATGGCTTTAGCAACCAAAGTGTATGAACAAGCAGCAAAAGAAAGACAGGAAAGTGCATCTTCTAACGAAGAAGAAAAAGATGCAGAAGAAGCTGACATAGAAGAAGAATAATAGAAAGTAGTCTTATGGACTACTTCCTATTTTGAAGGATGTGATATTATGGCAGAAAAAAGAGATTATTATGATGTGTTAGGTGTTTCCAAAAATGCAACGGAGGCAGAAATTAAAAGTGCCTATCGTAAGAAAGCAAAAGAATTACATCCTGACTTAAATAAGGACGATCCCAAAGCAGCAGAAAAATTCAAAGAAGCCCAAGAAGCTTATGATGTTTTAGGAGATGAAAATAAAAAGAAAATGTATGATCAATTTGGTCATGCAGGAGTCTCTTCTGGAGCAGGAGGAGCTGGTGGCTTTTCTGGATATAGTAACTTTGATACCAGTGGATTTGACTTTGGAGATATTTTTGATTCTTTCTTTGGTGGAGGAGGAGGCTTTTCCTCATTCACATCTCCTTTTGGAGGAAGAGAAAATCGTGCGAGTCGTGGAAGCGATGTCTTAATGCGTTTAAATCTTTCTTTCGAGGAAGCAATTTTCGGATGTGAAAAGAAATTTGATTTAGATGTAATAGAAGAGTGTGACTCTTGTCATGGACATGGTGGATTTGATGCAGAGGAATGTGAAACTTGTCATGGAAGTGGAACCATTACGCAACAACAACAAACCATCCTTGGCGCATTTATGTCTCGTACGACTTGTCCTGATTGTAATGGATTAGGAAAAACATATCAAAAACGATGCAGCGAGTGTTCTGGAAAAGGAAAGGTTCGTAATCATAAAAAGTTAACGATTAATATTCCTGCTGGTGTTCAAACAGGAGATAGACAACGTGTCAGTGGAAAAGGAAATCCAGGAGAAAATGGCGGAAGAAATGGAGACTTATATATCGAATTTATCGTATCGGATCATGAATACTTCTTACGAGATGATAACGATATTTATCTAGAAGTCCCACTAACATTAACAGAAGCGATTTTAGGATGCAAAAAAACCATTCCTACATTATATGGAAATGTAAAAGTGAATGTTCCGCCTGGAACCAGTAGTGGAGATAAAGAACGAATCAAAGGAAAAGGAGTTCAGAATGAATTCCGTAAGAGAAAAGGAGATATGTATTTAGTTTATAAAGTATATACTCCTAAGAAATTATCTCGTGAACAAAAGAACTTAATTGATCAATTATCGAATACCGTATTAGAAACGGATGAAATTCGAAAATTTGAAAAATTTGCAGAAAAGAATGACAAATAGTTGTTCTTTTCTTTTCTTTTGATGGGAATTCTTATATAATATTTTTTAGGAGGTTCATATGAAAAATTTTAATGTTAATCGATTCAATTGTAAAAAAATAGAATTAGGAGAAAGTCCAATTACTTTAGTAAAAGAAACATATCCAGAGATTATGATACAAGATGGATACTTGGTAGATGCTTTTGGGAAACGAATGGGTACCAAAGGAGATATGTACACAAAAAAGATTATGGATATGATTTTAGAGAAAGGTTGTTTGGATCATCATCCAAGACCTTACTATGAAGATTTTTATGAAGAAGCTAGCTACCACAATGGTATTTTATTTACAAAATATAATCAAGAAATTACCATTGGAGAAAATGAAAGAGTCGAATTTCAAAAAAAAGGAATTAAAGTATTTGTTCCTGCTCATACCATTAGTCTGAATCAAGGAGTAGAATGTACTTATGATTTATCCAAAGGGGAAAGTCCTATGATTACACTAAGACCTATTGCGGTAAAATCTGCGATTGCAGAAGTGTTATGGATTTATCAAAAACAAAGCAATGATTTAGTAGAATTTGATACTTTATTAGGAAAAAACACTTGGGAAGAAAAAGGTGTCATTAGTAACTGGTGGGAAGAGTGGGCGATTCGAAACCGTGATGGAAGTTATGCCTTAAACGAAGAAGGACATCCTCATATTGGAGCTTGTTATGGAGGAACAACTTCTAAACGAAATATGATTTATCAAGAAGTCATTGAACAAATTCGTTCCAACCCAGATGGTAGAAGAAACATTACTTCATTATGGCAAATGGATGATTTTAAAAATCCACACGCTTTAAAACCTTGTGCTTTTATGACGATTTGGAATGTAAGACACGATTGGGATGGTACAGATTATTTAGATATGACTTTGGTACAAAGATCGAGTGATTTTGCAACTGCAGGATGTATTAATCAAGTACAGTATGTTGCACTACAAAAGATGATTGCGAAAGAATTAGGATATGTTCCAGGAACCTTTACTTGGAAACCAATTAATATTCAATTGTATGATCGTCACTTAGACCAAGCCATTGAAATGTTAAATCGAGATCCTATTTTATGTAATGCAGAAATTACGTTAAAGGAAGGGAAAGAACATTTTGAGGAATTTGATTCTTCGGATATTACCATTACAGATTATCCAAGAGAATTGGTAAAAACAAAGAATCCACAATTAAAATTCCCATTGGGTATTTAATATGAAAAATATTAGTATGATCGCAGCGATTGGAAAAAATAACGAATTAGGGAAAGAAAATCAATTGATTTGGCATTTGAAACAAGACTTAGCATTTTTTAAAGAACAAACGGTTGGAAAACCTATTGTGATGGGATATCAAACGTTAATGTCTTTACCAAAGTTATTACCCAATCGACAACATATTGTTTTGACCCGTAAAAAAAGACATTTAAATCCTTCTATTTTAGTATTTCATTCAAAAGAAGAAGTATTAAAATTTATTTCGATGTATCCAGAAGAGTTTATGATTATTGGAGGAGCTAGTATTTATGAACAATTCTTAGAAGATGCTGAGAAAATGTTTTTAACAGAAATTGATGCGACTTGTCACGATGCAGATGCATACTTTCCTAGTTTTTCAAAAGAAGATTGGGATCGTGAACTCTTAAAAGAAAATCAAGAAGGAGATATTTCTTATAAACATTTGGTCTATACAAGAAAAAAATAAAATCTATTCATAGGAATAGATTTTTTTATGTTATAATAATAAGCCAAGGAAGGCGATAGAATGAGCGTTTTGAGTCGAATAGCAAATGATTTGAACCGAAACAATATCGGGGAAATCTATTTTATCAATAATACTTATCAAATTAATCTCCCTAATCAACATCCTTATGAATCTATGCGAGATATTCGATTTGGTAAAAAGTATATCGATGGTGGTGTCGTTGTTTGTAATCAGGATTC
Organism: uncultured Caryophanales bacterium; assembly: GCA_946535455.1. Classification (GTDB taxonomy): domain Bacteria; phylum Bacillota_I; class Bacilli_A; order RF39; family UBA660; genus UBA3789. The sequence continues at coordinate 7,866 of CAMNDO010000005.1, read as the reverse complement.
TTTTCAAGCTTATTATAATTTGGATTTTCAAAACGATGAAGGAAAAAAACTAGTCTTTCAACAATTTCAAGGAGAATTAGGAAAAAACTTCATTTCGTTTATTCATCGTATATTAGAAGAAAAGTCGTTGCTCATTCAAAATGGTATAAAGTTTCAAGATTTAAAAATGAAATTGTTTGTTGTCTCTCAAATCGAAATTCATGATGCTATGATAGACCAAAATTTTATTTCTTATGTTTCTAAGTATTTTCATTCTTTAAAAGAAATTAAATTTATAAACTGTCATATTTTATCAGAAGTTTCTTTTCAAAAATGGAATATAAGATGTAGCTTTCATCATTCTCAAATTGATGATATATTCGTTTTTCGTGATACTTTATCTCCATTAGATCTAGAAAGTTCTTGTATTCAAAAAGTAACTCCATGTGATATTTTTTCTTCTGAGATTCTTTTTCGTAACATAGGGAATCATGACAAAATTCCATTTTCTGATATTTTCTTAAAGTGTAATTTTCCTTACTTAAAAGATTTAACAGTATTGTTGAATGCTTCTCAACCAGAAATGACACATGAATCAGGATTTACCTTTTTACCAGATAGTTGTCCTAATTTAGAATCTCTTTATTTAGAAGGAAAAGTATCGGATTTATCATTTTTAAAACGATTGATGTATTTAAATCGCTGTGGAATAAAGAGTAAATGTGATAATTCTTATTATTCCTTCTTTTATCCATATATCACAGATGGGAAAGAGAGGAAACGTTTGGAGCAAGTGCGTCAGCAAGATATCAAATACATTCAAAAACAACAACCTTTTATACCAAAAAAAGTCTTATCTACACTAGCAGAGTATTATCATATTATGAACCAAAAAGATTTTTATTATTTGATCTCTCTTCGATATTCAAATGAACTGGATGAATTGATTCAAAATGATTTATCTGTTGCTGCACCACAACAGATTTCTCATTATTTTTTAGCAAGATATCAAAAACTGAATCACGTGATTCAACATCCCAATTTTTTTCCAAAAACAGAATATTGCATTCAAAATTCTATTTTGTATCAAAAACCAAAAAGTAAAAATGAAATTGTTCTTTCTAAAGAGTTTTTATATCATTCTTCTGGAATTCCTATTTTATTTGATTCTTATTCGAGATATAAACCAAAATCATATGAAGAATTAAATCTTTTAGAACCACCTAGTATTTCTGAAGAAGAGGAAAAGAAAATAGAAATTGAAAAAATATTTCAAGACGAATCTATTTGCACATTTGGTGATTTCAGTACATTACTCTCATGTGAGGATTCTTTCATTTCTTTTCAACCAAGTGATTTTTCTCAATACAGTGTATCATTGACTTCTTTGATGCATCAAAAAAAGAGACGGAAAGAAGTAGAAGAAATATTGTTAAAACAAAACGAAAAAGCATTCCATAAACTTTTAGTATTATTTGAAAAAATGTATTCTCAATTAACCATCCAAGAAAAAAACTATATATTTTCTCATATTCATGATTTTGTAATTCATAAAAAAATACTACCTCCTCTTGATTTTCAAGAATCAATCCAAGATTCTGAAAAATTGAAAAATAAAATTCAAGAAAAAAGTCAAAATCAGTATTTGTTGATTTTAAATCAAATGAAAAAATCATATAAAGCATATTATGTGAATCGAATGGATTCTATTTGGAATCAAAATATAGAAGAGGAAATGGAAAAAACTCGAAAAAAAATCTATTCATAGGAATAGATTTTTAATATATCAAAGTATGTAATATACGATCCGTATTTTTAAAATTGACTTTTGCAATTTCTTTTAATTTTTCTTCTCCATATTTTTCTACAACTTCTTCTCCCATTTTATCTACATCTTTTCCTGCTCCTTTTGGAAGAGGAATATGAATTTCATCACAAATCTTATCAAATTCTTTTAAAAATAGATAACGACTAATAATCGAAGCAGCTGCTACTGCTGGAGAAATATCTTCTGCTTTGGTTAAGAAGGTAATTCCTCTTTGGATTTGATTTTGTCCTTTTAAATATTCATAGTATCTGTTTTCTTTTGCAAATTCATCGACAATGATATAATCCATTTCTGGTTTTACAGTTTCCATTAATTCATATAATACTTTGTTATGAAGAATGGCCTTCATTTGATTCATATTGGTATTTTTATTGTACTTTTCGTTATACTCCTGATTGGAAACAATTACACTTTTATAGGGAATTTTTTTCGCAATTTCTGGAGCGATTTTTAATATCTTAGAATCATCAATTTTTTTCGAATCCCCAACTCCTAGTTCTTCTAAATAGGGAATATCTTTTTGTGTGACATAACAAGCCGTTACTACAATAGGACCAAAATAATCTCCTGTTCCTACTTCATCACTTCCTACCACATTGGCATTGTAATACTTTTGATTTTCCTTTTTCTTTTCTTCTTGTTTTTCTTTTGTATGATCCAGTATTGTACCCCACATTGCCGCATCTACATCAGCACTCGTTCCTTGAAACATACATTTTCCTGATTCATATAAAGTAATCACGGTATCTTCTTCTTGTGCTTGAAATACAACATAAGGAATGACTTTATCTCTCATTTTATCTTTGTAGTATTCTAACATTTTTTCTTTTGTCTCATCATTGACTTTTATGACTACGTTCATAAGACCTCCTAAAATAATATATTTTCTTTTAATTCATGAATAAATTCTTCTTTGGAATATCCTTCATGAGAATATTTATGAAATAATTTTTCTAAATCTTTTTCTGTCATATTTAATAGATATGGATTATGATCTAAAATACTAAAAATATTATGACAACCAATTTCTTCTAACTTTAAAATAAATTGTTTCATTTCTTTGCTAGAAGAAGTTAAACAAAACGGATTACATAGAAAGATATTTTTCATATGATGATCTGTACAACCAATTTGATTTAAAATCTCTATGATTTCATAAATATCATGGTCACTTGCTTTTTCTATTTCTTCATTGGTATCCATCATCATTTTAATTTCTTCAATGGTAAAACCAAATCTAATTAAAATATCCATTTTGTTCCTCCTGTTCTAAATCCTTTTTTGTAATTTGATACTTTTTACAAAATAAGGAATCGGTTAAGAAAAAATCTTCTTCTTGTAATTTCTTTTTCATAAAGTGATATCTTGCTTTGATACTATCTAGTGAAATGGTTAAGATAGATGTTTCTTCTAATAGGGAAGGCGATAATTTGATTTTTTGATAAAAAGCAATTTTCTCTTCCATATTTTGATATCCATATCCAAATAAAATAGGATTTTTGAAAAGAACCATATTGGTTTGTTTTTTGAGTAAAGAAGATAGACCTTGATATTTGATTAGTAATGTTTCTTGGGAATATAAAAAAATATAAGGATTATTACAAGTCATGAAAATAATATCTTCTTTGGAAAAATTTAAAGATAATAAATACTCTAATTTTTCTTCTAAATCTTCTAAATATTTTTCTTTTAATAAGATAGGAACTTTTTTAATCATTTGAATGATATCCATTTCACTATATCCAAATTCTCGAAATACTTTCCATTTTTCTTCTAAAGAAGAATTTTTATCATAAAATAAAGTAGGTAATATGGTTGTGATTTTTAATATTTCGGTTTTATGAAATCCCATTTTCTTATACTTTTCAAGAGAAGATGATAAGGTTTTTGTATTTTCATCGAATAAAGAAGGGACTTGTTCTAAAATAGTAAGCGTATCTTTTTTGGAATATCCATATTGTATGAAAAAGTCTTTTTGTTTTTGGAAAGAAGAAAAATCCATTCCTAAAATAGGAGGATACTTGATGATGATAGGAATAATGGTATCTTTCATAAATCCTATCTCTTCTAAATGATCCATGGTATTCTTTATTTTTTGGGTATTGAGCTCTAATAAATAAGGATATTTTTTTAAGATTTCAAACGTATTTAATTTGGAAAATCCTAGTTGTTGAATGGATTCTATTTTTAATTTGATATTTTCAATACTAGAAGATAAAATATTGGGAATGGTCATAATAATTTGAATGAAATCTTGATTGTCTAATGTATTTCTTTTGAAATAATGATATAGTGTTTTCATATTATAGGATAGAGTGGATTCAGAATACATTCTTTTTGGATAAATTCTTTGTATCATTTGAATTTGTTCTTCTGAAAAACCAATCTTTAATAGGAATTCTTCTAGCATAATGATCACCACTAAAATTATTATAGCATAATTTTATAAAATAGTTTATAATGAATATATTGTAGAGGTGAAGATATGAGTCTTTTAGATATGATTTTAATTCTATTATTTTTGATGTTTATTGTAGTAGGATTTAAAAATGGAGTGATTCGAGAAATGGCTTCTTTACTAGGAGTCATCATTGTGTTTTTCTTAGCTTATACTTTGAAAGGATTTGTGGGGGATCTTTTTTGTATGATATTTCCATTCTTTTCTTTCTCTGGAGTATTAGAAGGAATCAGTGCCATCAATATTTTGTTTTATCAAATGATTGCTTTCCTATTATTGTTTTCGATTCTTTTAGGAATATATGGGATTGTTTTTAAGATATCCAAAGTATTACAAAAGATTGTAAATTTTACGATTATTTTATGGTTACCTTCTAAATTATTGGGAGGAGTGGTAGGAGCTTTGAAAGGATATTTTGTGATATTAGTGGCATTATTAGTATTCATAGTTCCTTTTCAAAATAGTGCGTTTTTTAAGGAAAGTAAAATATCCTCTTGGATTTTATATCAAACACCATTTGTTTCTCATTATACGAAGGAATTCACTTCTTCTGTAGAAGAGATATATCAATTAGGAGAAGAAGTTACCAAAAAGAGTATTACCAAAGAAGAAGCAAATTTAAAGACATTAGATTTGTTATTAAAATATAAAATGGTATCTAAGTCTACTGTGGAGAAATTAATCAAAGCTCATAAATTAGATTCTATTTCAAATTATCAAAGTGTATTAGCAAAGTATTAATTGTTGTCAAAAAGTGTTAGAAACCACAAAAAAGTTGTGGTTTTTTTCGTTTTTTATTGGTTTTCCTTTTTTTGTTTGATATACTATTCATGGACCATTTTTAAAGGAGGAAAAAAGATGCATAAATATGTCTATTTATTCAGTGAAGGAAACGCTGAGATGAAAAATTTACTTGGAGGAAAAGGTGCTAACTTAGCAGAAATGACAAACTTAGGTTTACCAATTCCACAAGGGTTTACAGTTTCTACAGAAGCTTGTACAAATTACTATGAAAATGGGAAAAAAATTTCAGAAGAAATTGAAAGTCAAATTTTTGAAGCTTTAACAGAAATTGAAAAAATTCAAGGAAAGAAGTTTGGAGATAATAGTGATCCATTACTAGTATCGGTTCGTTCAGGAGCACGTGCTTCTATGCCAGGTATGATGGATACGATTTTGAACTTAGGATTAAATGATGAAGCAGTAGAAGGTTTTGCTGTTAAGACAGGAAATCCTAGATTTGCTTATGATTCTTATAGAAGATTTATTCAAATGTATTCTGATGTTGTTATGGAAGTTCCAAAATCTTACTTTGAAAAAATTATTGATGAAGTAAAAGAAGAAAAAGGAATCCAGTTTGATACAGAATTAACGGTAGAAGATTTAAAAGAATTAGTAGCTCGTTTCAAAGCTGTTTATAAAGAGAATATGAATGGGGAAGATTTCCCACAAGATGTGAAAGAACAATTAATGGGTGCTGTAAAAGCAGTATTTAGAAGTTGGGATAATCCAAGAGCTATTGTATATCGTAGAATGAATGATATTCCAGGAGACTGGGGAACTGCTGTTAATGTACAATCTATGGTATTTGGAAATATGGGAGATACTTCTGGAACAGGTGTTGCTTTCACAAGAAACCCTGCGACTGGAGAAAAAGGAATCTTTGGAGAATATTTAATTAATGCCCAAGGAGAAGATGTTGTGGCAGGTGTTCGTACACCACAACCAATTTCTAAATTAGAAGAAGATATGCCAGAGTGTTATGAAGAATTCATGACATTAGCACAAAAACTAGAAGACCATTATCGTGATATGCAAGATATGGAGTTTACCATTCAAGAAGGAAAACTTTATTTCTTACAAACAAGAAGTGGAAAAAGAACAGCCGCTGCTGCTATCAACATTGCATGTGATTTAGTAGATGAAGGAAAAATTAGTGAAGAAGAGGCTGTAGAAAGAATTGATGCAAAATCATTAGATCAATTATTACATCCAACTTTTAATGTAGATGCATTGAAGAACGGAAAAGTAATTGGAGAAGCACTTCCTGCTTCACCTGGTGCTGCTGCTGGACAAATCGTATTTACTGCAGAAGAAGCAAAGAAATTAGGAAAAGGTGGAAAAGGAGAAAGAGTAATTCTAGTTCGTTTGGAAACGACTCCAGAAGATATTGAAGGTATGATTGCTGCACAAGGTATTTTAACAGTACGTGGAGGAATGACTTCACACGCAGCTGTTGTTGCTCGTGGTATGGGTACTTGCTGTGTATCAGGTTGTGGAGACATCAAAATGAATGAAGAAAATGAAACATTCGAACTTTCTGGTAAAACATACAAGAAAGGGGATTATATTTCATTAGATGGTTCTACTGGAAAAATCTATGAAGGAGATATTCAAACAGAAGAAGCCTCTGTTTCTGGAAACTTTGGAAGAATTATGGCTTGGGCAGATAGTTTCAGAACTTTAAAAGTTCGTACCAATGCTGATAATCCAAGAGATACGGCAAACGCTGTAAAACTAGGAGCAGAAGGAATTGGTCTATGCCGTACAGAGCATATGTTCTTTGATGAAGAAAGAATTCCAAAAATTCGTAAGATGATTTTATCAGAGACAGTAGAAGGTAGAGAAGAAGCTTTGAATGAATTAATTCCATTCCAAAAGGGAGATTTCAAAGCAATGTATAAAGAATTAAAAGGATTACCAATGACAGTTCGTTATTTAGATCCACCACTACATGAGTTTTTACCAACTGATGAAAAAGATATTGAAGCATTGGCAAAAGATATGGGTGTTACGGTAGAACACTTAAAGGCAAAATGTGCAGAATTACATGAGTTTAACCCAATGATGGGACACAGAGGATGTCGTTTAGCAGTAACGTATCCAGAAATTGCGAGAATGCAAACAAGAGCATTAATGGAAGCTGCTATTGAAGTAAAAGAAGAAGAAGGATACAATATTGTTCCTGAAATTATGATTCCTTTAGTAGGAGAAAAGAAAGAATTAGATTTCGTAAAAGATGTTGTAGTAGAAACTGCTGAAAAAGTAAAAGAAGAAAAGAATTCTGATATCCAATATATTATTGGAACGATGATCGAAATTCCAAGAGCGGCTTTACTTGCAGATGAAATTGCATCTTCTGCAGAATTCTTCTCATTTGGAACAAACGATTTAACACAAATGACATTTGGATTCTCAAGAGATGATGCTGGTAAATTCTTAGACAGTTACTATCAAAATAAAATCTATGAATCTGATCCATTCGCAAAATTAGATCAAAATGGAGTAGGTCAATTAGTAAAAATAGCTGTTGAAAAAGGAAAACAAACAAGACCTGATATTAAATTAGGTATTTGTGGAGAACATGGTGGAGATCCATCTAGTGTAGAATTCTGCCATAACGTTGGATTAAATTATGTATCTTGCTCTCCATTTAGAGTTCCTATCGCAAGACTTGCTGCTGCACAAGCTGCAATTAAAGCAAAAAAGAATTAATATAAAATAATTAAAAGACTAGAAAAAACTAGTCTTTTCTTGTAATTTTATTATTTTAATATATAATAATTAATCAAATTAGGGGGATTATTATGACTATATTAGA
>CAMNDO010000004.1 GCA_946535455.1 uncultured Caryophanales bacterium | reverse complement strand
AAGGAGAAGGATTAGGAAATAAATTCTTATCTCATATTCGTGAAACGGATGCGATTGTAGAAGTAGTGAGATGCTTTGATGATGGAAAAATTATTCATGTCGAAGGAGAAATTGATCCTATACGAGATATTGAAACGATTAACTTAGAGTTGGCAATTGCCGATTTAGATATCGTCAATAATCGTTTGGAACGTGTTAGTAAAAAAGCAAGAACTACAAAAGATAAAAATGATGTATTAGAAGTAGAAGTTTTAGAAAAATGTAAAAATGCATTATTAGAAAATATACCACTACGTCAACTAGATTTCACGGAAGATGAGAAAAAAGTTATTAAATCTTATAGTTTCTTAACGCAAAAACCAATCATTTATCTTGCCAATATCAAAGAAAGTGAACTAGGAAATCCCGATAATGAATATGTACAAAAAGTAAAAGAATACGCATCCAAAGAAAATGCTAGAGTGGTTAGTCTTTGTGCAAAAGTAGAAGAAGAATTAAGTGAATTAGATGCGGAAGATAAAAAAGAAATGCTAGAAGGATTAGGACTAGATGGTAGTGGATTAGATAAACTGATTACCGCAACATATGATATTTTAGGATTAGCTACTTATTTCACAGTAGGAAAAGATGAAGTAAGAGCATGGACGTTTCGAAAAGGAATGAATGCTAAACAATGTGCAGGAATTATTCATACAGACTTTGAAAAAGGATTCATCCGAGCAGAAGTTATTTCATATGAAGATCTAATAGAATATGGTAGTGAATTAAAAGTAAAAGAAGCAGGAAAAGCTCGTTTAGAAGGAAAAGATTATCTAATGCAAGATGGAGATATCTGTCATTTTAGATTTAATGTATAAAAAAAAGAAGAGATTCTCTTCTTTTATTTTTGTGTGACAATATATTCTTCTTCTAAAGGTAGAATGAAATCTTGTTCTAGACTTTCTAAAGAATCATAAGCCGGTATGGAAAACCCGCTATTTCCCAAATAATACTGATTTGTAGTTGTTTTCCCAGAACTTAATTCATGAATGTTGATATTTTTATCAGAAATCATAACATCTTCAAATAATATGGGAATATAGACTGTATACTTTTCTGTTTTTTCTGGCCAACTGGCATAATTTACTTGATAAACAGGAATTAATATATTTTCATCTTCTTGATAAGCAAGAAAAGTCTTCACTCTTTCTATTCTTCCTTCTCTTTGATATTCATGGTATCCAAAGGTCAAATTGGTGATGATAGACGTTCCTTGTGAATCAATAAAACGAAAATCACTATTTTGAATGGAAGAAAGATCCGATAATAAGACATCTTCCATATCAAAAATGTCTAATATTTCTTCATCTTGAAAAGTATCATAAGAAGAAATCCCAATAAAAACAAAAACAAAAATCGTAATAACTGAAACAAATATCAAAATAAAAGGAATGAGAAAGAACTTAGGCGTTTTGGAAAAAATCAATTCTATCTCTTCTAAATTATCTTGATTTCGTTCAATTTCAAAAGAACGATGACAATAACTACATTTACAAGACTTTGCTTGATCATCGAATTCTAAGCTAGCTCCACAATTTGGACATTTTTTCTCGATCAACTTCATAAAATCACCTATAAAGATTGTAACATAAATTTGGAAATAAACTAGACATTTTTATTTATCTTTGTTATAATACCTTCGAGTATTTGATACTCCTTGCTATCAGAGATAGCCTATAAGTCCAAAAGGAGGTGGAAAAATAATGAATCAATATGAAATTATGTTCATTGTTAGACCAGATATGGAGGAAGCTGAAATTAAAAAGACAGCAGAAAGCATGAAAAAGGTTCTAACAGATGCAAAAGCAAAAATCATAGAAGAACAAGCAATGGGACAAAAAGAATTAGCTTATGAAATTAGAAAGTTCGCAACAGGTTATTATTATTTATTTGTTGTAGAAGCTTCTAAAGAAGCAGAAGCAGAATTCAATCGTGTTGCTAGAATTAATGAAAACTTGCTTCGTCATTTAATCGTAAGAAAAGAAGAAAACTAAGAAAAAAAGAGGTAATATTATGAATAGAGTAGTATTAGTAGGAAGATTAACAAGAGATCCAGAATTGAGATATACAGGAAGTAATATTCCAGTTGCGACATTTTCTATCGCAGTGAATCGAAATTTTTCCAATCAACAAGGAGAAAGAGAAGCAGATTTTATTAATATCGTTGTTTGGAGAAAACAAGCAGAAAATGTAAAAAATTATTTAAGTCAAGGAAGTCAAGTAGCCATTGATGGAAGAATCCAAACAAGAAGCTATGATGATAAAGATGGACAAAAGAGATATGTGACAGAAGTTGTTGCAGATAATGTTGAATTCTTAGGATCTAAAAATTCCTCAAACAATTCTAATAGCAATACTTCATCAGACTCTGAACCTACTCCATATGACTTTGGAGATAGTGAACCAAAAGGAACAGATGTAGATAGTAATCCATTTGCAGATTTTGGAGATAGTATTGAAATTAGCGATGATGAATTACCATTTTAAAAGAAAAAGGAGGAAAGATCATGGCAGAATTTAGTCGTAGAAAGAAAAAAGTATGTGCAATGTGTACGGGAAAAACCGTTGATTATAAAGATGTAGAAACATTAAAAAGATATACAAATGAAAAAGGAAAAATTGTTCCAAGACGTGTAACAGGAAACTGTGCTTTACATCAAAGATTCATTGCCAAACAAATTAAAAGAGCTCGTGCTATTGCATTGATGCCTTATTCAAGATAAGAATGAGAAATCATTCTTTTTTTTGAACACAATTTGACAGTGAGATAGAAAAAAACTCATTCAAAAAAGTTCATAATGAAAAAAGGATGATACAATAGAATTGTCTAGAGATTGAGTTATGAAACCGACCAAGTTAAAATAAGGGAATCTGGAACAAGTCAACCGGTGTTGAAAGCCTATCTAGAATAGGAATCCTAAAAGTTGAGTATAGATACCCACCTGGAAGAAGCGGGTTTTATCCCCTCGTTTTTTAGACAATATATTTCAAAAATAAATGTAGGAAACTACATTTTTTTGCTTTATTTCGATTAGACAAATGAGGGAATCTATTATATAATAAAAATGGAACTTTATAGGAGGAGTTATGAGTATCATTAGGGAACGAAAAAAATTAAATTGCACGATTCGAAAAGCCAAAAATATATTTTTAATGGCTCATAAAGATTTGGATTTAGATGCTCTAGGAAGTTCTATTGGAATGTACATGATTCTAAAAAGAAAAAAGAAGAATGTATATTTAATTATCGATGATAAAGAACATGAACTAGGGGTAGAAAAAGTTTTAAGAGAACTAGAGGGCTGTGTGGATATTATTCGTAGTGAAAGATTAGAAGAATATAAACATAAAAACGAAAAGAAAAACTTATTAATCATATTAGATACGAATAAGAAGGATCTTGTACAAAGTAAAGAAGCACTACAAAGTATTGAGAAAAAAATAGTGATTGATCATCATGATTTAGGAAAAACATCAATCAAAGATGCTCTCATGATTATGGATGATAAAGTATCTAGTACTTGTGAAATGATTGCGAATTTAATTGAATATTATGATGTAGAAATTGATTCTTATTATGCAACGATTCTATTATCAGGAATTGTATTAGATACCAATAACTTTACTTTAAATACCAATGCAGAAACATTTTATACATCTTATTATTTAACTTCGTTAGGAGCAAGTGCAAAAAAAGTACAGTACTTATTAAAACAAGATATTGAGTCCTATGTAGAAAGACAAAAAATGATGTCTGATATTGAGACCATTCATAAAAATGTAGCTTTTACTAAGGGAAGTCCTTATACGGAATACCGTAGAGAGGATTTAGCGAAAGTAGCAGACACTCTTCTTTTCTTTAATAACATAGAAGCATCTTTTGTCATTGGAAAGATAGGAAAAGACACAGTAGGATTAAGTGCTAGAAGTTTAGGAAACTATGATATTAGTGAGATTTTAGTAAAACTAGGTGGAGGAGGAGACTCTTTCAATGGGGCAGCTAGATTTGAAAATACAACGATTAGTAAAGTAGAACAAGAGTTAAAAAAAGTAATCAAAGAAGAAGGCGAATAATATGGAAGTTATTTTTATCAAAGATTTAAAAAATCAAGGTAAAAAGGGTGAAATCAAGAAAGTAAAAGATGGATATGCCGAAAACTTCTTAATTAAAAATGGGTATGCCATAAAAAAGACAAAAGAAAATGTAACAAAATTAAACCATGAGCTTGCAAAGTTAGAAAAAACAAAAGAAGAAAATAAAAAACAAGCTATGGAAATGAAACAAAAATTAGACAAAGAAACATTAGAATTTCAAGTAAAAACAGGAGCAGGAGATAAAGTGTTTGGTAGTATTAGTATCAAACAAATCAAAGAAGGATTAGGAAAAAAAGGATATTCGATTGAGAAAAATATGGTTGAAATGAATAATATTTCTTCCTTAGGATTTCATAATGTGAATATTCGTCTTCATCCAGAGGTAGTAGCTACCATAAAAGTGCATGTAATAAAGTAGAGGTGATTTTATGCCAAACAGATCATTACCAAATAATATAGAAGCAGAGGAATCTGTATTAGGAGCATGTTTTTTATCCAAATATGCTCTACAAAAAGCAGCTGAGAGTCTAACCCCTGAGTCTTTTTATAATGACAAAAATAGTAAGATTTTTGCTTCTATGTTGGAATTACAAGATGAGAAAACTCCAATTGATATTACAACCGTTACTGGGCATTTAAAAAAGAAAAAACAACTAAATGAAGTAGGAGGAGTAGAGTATTTAACCGAAGTATTAAACTTTGTTCCTACAGCAACCAATATTGATTATTATATTCAAAATGTAGAAGAATCTGCTATTTTGAGAAACTTAATAGAAACCGCTTCTGAAATTGCACAAGAAGGATATCGTACAGATGAAACGGTAAATGAAATTTTAGATAATTCGGAAAAGAAAATATTAAGTATTGTTAAAAATAGAAAGTCTAGTGAATTTAGAACCATCAAAGATATTTTGACAAAAACACAATCAGACTTAGAAAGATTATCAGAGCATAAAGGAGAAATTACAGGACTTGCGACAGGATGGTATGATTTTGATCGTATTACGACAGGTCTTCATCCAAATGAATTAATTATTATTGCAGCAAGACCTGCTATGGGAAAAACAGCATTTGCCTTAAATCTAGCAACACATGTTGCGATGGAACAAGAAAAATCAGTAGCACTATTTAACTTAGAAATGAGTGCAGAACAACTAGCTATGCGTATTTTATCTTCATTAGGACAATTAGAAGGATACAAATTAAGAACAGGAAATTTGATGAATCAAGATTGGAAAAGAATTAATGAAGCTGTTTCTCGTTTGGCGACTACCAATCTAGTCATGGATGATACACCAGGAATTACCATTGGAGAAATTCGTGCAAAATGTAGACGACTAGCCAGCAGTGAAAAAGGATTGGCATTAGTTGTTATCGACTACTTACAATTAGTATCTGGTGGAAAGAATTATGGTGCCAATCGACAACAAGAAGTTTCGGATATTTCTAGAAGTTTAAAAACATTAGCGATGGAACTTGGAGTACCAGTCATTGCATTATCTCAACTTTCTCGTGGAGTAGAATCGAGAGAAGATAAAAGACCACTCATGAGTGATTTGAGAGAGTCTGGTTCTATTGAGCAAGATGCTGATATTGTCGCATTCTTATACCGAGATGATTATTACAATAAAGAAGCAAGAACAGAAGATAATAATAGTGTCAGTGAATTAATTATAGGAAAACATCGTAATGGACCAACCGCAACCATTGAGTTATTATTTAAGAAAAACACTTCTACGTTCTTGAATTTACGAAAGAATAAAGAGGAGGAATAATCATGAAAAAGAGAATTTTTAGTCTTTTTCTCTTCATAGGTATTCTTTTTCTAACAACAGGATACAAGAATTTTTCTGCAACACCAGAAGAAGTTTATCGTGTATATTTACAAGGAAAATCATTAGGATTAATTGAGGATAAAGAATCTTTTGAAAATTATATTGATAAAAAACAAGAAGAAATTAAGAAAAAGTATAATGTTGATAAAGTCTATGTACCAACAGACTTAGACATTGAAAAAGAAATCACTTATGAAGCAGATTTAAAAACCAATAAAGAAATTTATGATCAAGTGAAAGATAAATCTCCTTTTACAATTGATGGATATATTATTAAAATTAGAGGATTAGACACAAAAGATAGTAATGATAAAGTGATAAAAGGAAAAGTTCAAACTGTCTATGTGTTAGACCGAACTGTTTTTGAGCATTCTGTGGAAAAGACAGTAAAATCCTTTATTAAAGAAGAAGATTATGAAAATTATGCCAACGATACACAAAAAGAAATTGTGGATACTGGTAAAATTATTGAAGATATTTATATTCAAAATAAAATAACCATTAAGAAAACCAAAATACCTGTGAATAAAAAGATCTATCAAACAGAAGAAGAATTAAGCAAATATCTTTTGTTTGGGACAACAGAAGCACAAGCCACTTATGTAATCAAAGATGGAGATACGATTGCGGATGTAGCGTTTAATAACCGAATCTCAATCGAAGAATTCTTAATTGCCAATCCAGATTTACATGATGAAAATAGTTTGTTATCACCAGGACAAGTCGTAACATTAGGAATTTTAAAACCACAGTTTAATGTAGTAGAGGAAGATTACGTGGTTCTTCGTGAAGAAAAAAATTATACAACTGAAACAAGATATGACAATAATCAATTGGTAGGATACCAAGAAGTCGTTCAAGCAGGAATTAAAGGAGAAAACCGCGTAACACAAAAAGTGCAAAAAGTGAATGGAGAAACAATCAACACCGTTGGAATGAATACAGAAATTTTAAAAGAACCTGTGACAGAAATTATTGTAAAAGGTGGAAAACAATCCAGCTATTATGGTGGAGGTTATGGAAGTGTTGTCGCAACTAGAGGACAATGGGGATGGCCAGCATCTTGTTCCACTGTCTCATCACCATTTGGATGGCGTTGGGGAGTTTTACACGATGGAACCGATATTGCAGGATGTGGATATGGATCAAATATTTTCGCAGCACAATCAGGAACTGTAGTAGAATCTGGATCTAAGTATGATAATGGTCAATATATTACTATCGATCATCATAATGGGTACTACACAATGTATGCGCATCTTTGTGTAGGATGTCGATATGTTAGCGTAGGAGACTATGTAGAAAAAGGACAAGTCATCGGTGGAATGGGTAGAACAGGAGCAGCTACAGGAGTGCACTTACACTTCGCAATGTGGCAAGGATTCCCTTATCGAGGAGGAAGAGCTCTAAACGCTATGAGCTTCTACTAAAATGAAAGTAAAAACCATTGCGAGCGGCTCAAAAGGAAATTGTGCCATTGTATTATGTGGGAATACAAACTTAATCATTGATATGGGAATTTCCTACTTAACTTTAAAAAGAAGTTTAGAGGAAAATTCCCTTTCTTTTGATCAATTTGATGGAATTCTAATTACCCATAATCACAATGATCACATAAAAGGAGTCGCATCATTACTAAAATATACCCATTTAAAAGTATATATTCCAGAAGCTATGTATGATGGATTAAAGGAATATATCCCATACCCAAGATGCGAATTTGTAGAGGATTCTTTCACAATCAACGATGTAAATATCGAACTGATTCATACTTCTCATGATGCTCCTTATTCTGTAGGATTCATTATAGAACATGAGAGTAAGAGTTTAGTATATGTTACAGATACCGGTTATATTAATCGTAAATACTTAGAAAAAATGATTGGAAAAGACGCATATATCATAGAAAGCAATCATGATGAAGTAATGTTAATGGATGGTCCTTATCCAAGATTCTTAAAGGAAAGAGTCATTAGTGATACTGGACATTTATCGAATAAAACCACTGCGAAATATTTAAAAAATCTAGTAAGAGATAATACAAAATACATTGTATTAGCTCATCTAAGTGAAAAAAATAATACAGAAGAAAAAGTACTAGAAGCGATAGAAGAACAAGGACTAAATATAGGAAGAGAAGTATTCATCGCAAAACAATATGAAGAAAGTCCTATGATAGAGGTATAAAATGATTAAAATTATTACAGTAGGAAGTATCAAAGAACAATATTTAAAAGATGCTATAGAAGAGTATCAAAAAAGAATTCAAAAGTATAGCAATATAGAAATCATAGAAGTAAAAGAAGAGGGTATTGTAGAAGAAGAGAAAGCAAAGAAACTAGAAGCAGATAAAATTTTAAAACAAATCAAAGAAAAAGAGTATGTTATAACTCTAGCAATAGAAGGAAAAATGCTATCTTCTTTAGAATTTGCTTCTAAGATGAATGATATAATGATAGAAAATAGTAATATTACTTTTGTAATTGGAGGAAGTTATGGATTAGAGGATTCTATCAAAGAAAGATCGAATTTCCATCTATCTTTTTCGAACATGACATTTCCTCATCAATTATTTAGAGTTCTTTTATTAGAACAAATTTATAGAACATTTAAAATAAATCATAATGAAAGTTATCATAAGTAGGTGATTTTATGATTGGAAATGAATGGGATTCTATCTTAAATGAAGAGTTTCAGAAAGAGTATTTTCAAGAACTTTTAAACTTTATTAAAAAAGAGTATCAAACAAAAACCATATATCCAAAACAAAATGAAGTATTCAATGCATTTCGTTATACGGATTATTCGAATGTAAAAGTATTAATATTAGGACAAGATCCCTATCATGGTCCGAATCAAGCAGAAGGATTGTCTTTTTCCGTGAAAGATGAAGTATTAAAACCTCCTTCTTTAAAAAATATCTTTAAAGAGTTGGAAAGTGATTTAAAAATCCCTTTTCCCGAACATAACTCATTAAAAAAATGGGCAAAACAAGGGGTATTATTATTAAATGCTGTATTAACAGTAGAGGAACATAAACCAACTTCTCACAAAGAAAAAGGTTGGGAAACTTTTACCAACCATGTCATTGAAAAATTAAATCAAAAAGAAACTCCAATGGTATTTATCTTATGGGGAAGTTATGCAAGAGCAAAGAAAGATTTGATTACGAATCCAAAACACCTTGTGATTGAATCGGCTCATCCCTCACCATTTTCTGCAAGAAATGGTTTCTTTGGAAGTAAACCATTTTCAAAAACCAATAATTTTTTAAAGAAAAATGGTATGCATGAAATAGATTGGAGTATTGAATAAAAAAACCACATATGTGGTTTTTTATTGATTGTTTTGTGCTTGTACACAAGTAATTGCCGCAACACCGACAATATCCGAAACACTACATCCTCTTGATAAATCATTAATAGGAGCAGCCATTCCTTGTGTAATGGGTCCATATGCTTTTGCTTTTGCAAGGCGTTCCACTAACTTATATCCAATGTTTCCTGCATCTAAATCTGGGAAAATCAAGACATTCGCTTTTCCTGCAACAGGATTGTTTGGTGCTTTTGATACGGCTACTTCTGGTACAATCGCAGCATCTAATTGAAATTCTCCATCGACAAGATAAGGAGGATTTTTTGATTTTATGATGGAAACTGCATTCTTTACCTTGTCTACATCCGTGTGACTAGCACTTCCTAACGTAGAATGAGATAAGAAAGCAACTACTGGTTTTTCTCTTGTTAATTGTTGAAAACTACTTGCACTGCACTCTGCTATAATAGAAAGTTCTTCACTCGTAGGATTTTGAATTAATCCACTATCTGAGAAAAGAAATAATCCATTTAATCCATAAGAACAGTTTGGAACATCCATACAAAAGAAAGCGGATACAAAAGGAACCGTTTCCTTAGTTTTAATAATTTGTAAAGCAGGTCTTAATGTTTCAGAAGTAGAGTGACATGCCCCTGATACTACACCATCTGCTAATCCTACTTTCACAAGCATACAAGCATAATACATGTAATTGGTTAATAATAAGTCTTTTGATTCTTCTAACGAAAGTCCTTTCGATTTACGAAGATCATATAATCCTTGAGTTAATGTATCGGTAATGGAAGAAGTCATTGGATTAATGATTGTTACTTTTGAAAGATCATAATCTTGTTCCATTTCTTCTTTTTTTCCAATTAAAATAACATCACAAATTTCTTCCTGAGAAAGAATTTCCGCAGCTTCTAATACCCTAGAATCCATAGTCTCTGGTAATACAATTCTTTTTCGATTTGATTTTGCTCTTGCTTCAATTTGATCCATAAAATTCATAAAGATCACCCTTTATTTCTGATTTAAAATTTCAAAAATTTCTCTTTTTTCATTATTATAAAATGCTTTTTTACGATATCTTTTTACCCAAGCTACTACTCTAGAAGGAAAAGATACTAATAAGTGATTGAATTCTACAACTGTATCGTTATAAAACTTAATCGTTCCTACAATGTCTTCTTCATTATTATTTAAATCATCTAAGATAGATACAAAAGCTTCACTTTTTAATAACTTTTCATTTTCATCTACTAGTTTAAATAATTCATTATAGTACTTTTTTAAATCATCATGTATTTCAAAATTACTTTTTTCTTCAAAATTTTCATCTAATTGGTGAAGGAAATCCTCTTTTTTTAATTCTTTTTTTACAATGGGTCTTGTACGATCTAATAATCCCATTTTTCTTTGTAAATACATAGAAATATCTTCTTCAGCTTTATCAATTTTAATCATATCTAATTGGAATTTATGATCAAAAATTACAAAAATAAATAGAATAAACGCTACTATCACGATAATGGTTAAAATTATTTCTACCATAATCATCCCTCCATACAATTTAAATTATAACAAATTCCTAGTTTGAATACAAGGATGCAAAAAAGAAAAAAGTATGTGTAAAAGATGAGTATTTCTCATTTTATTTTTTTCGTTCTATGATATAATAAAGATAATAGAGAGTGGTGCCTATGCAAATACTAAATCCATATCAAGGGGTTTTCATATCTGCTCAGTCTGCCAGTAGTCTAATTGATTTAAATTCCATTTTAAATGGATGTGATGCGGTAGATCAGGAAGCAAGTCAGATATCAAAACTTTCGAATAATATATTAGAAACTTCTACACGGTTAGATGTGAATACTTTGTCAGTTGATGATGCAACTATAGTAGGGAGTGTAGAAGAGTATTGTACGGATATTGTCAGTGTACAAGAAGGAATTATGAGTATGACTTCACAGATTCGAGAAGCAGCTATTAATGCTTATAATGACATTCAAAATCAAATGAATTATGATGCACAAACACAAGATCAAATAGCAATCCAAAATAGCAGAAGAAGATAAATAGGAGTGAAATTATGAGACATCTATTACCCATTGGAAGTGTTGTTTTATTAGAAGAAGCAGAGCGATATGTTGTCATTATTGGTTATGCCCCTGTGGAAGAAGGTAGCGATAAAGTATGGGATTACTTAGGATGTGCCTATCCAATAGGTGTCATTGGTGCTGATAAAAATCTATTATTTAATCGAGATAAAATAGAGAAAATTATATATACAGGATTTAGCGATGAAGAGGGAACTAAATTTCTTTCTACGTTAGAAAAAGAAATGGAGAAAATAAAATAATGGCAACGGTCCGCTATAACGGGGACATTGTCAATCAAACAGTAATGGAAATTGATCGTATTAAAGATCAATTTCCTTCTTTGGCGTCTAGTATAAAATCTGCGACCAATCAGATTGTTTCAGCAAAAGGTTTTTCAGAATATATCGGAAATCTTCAGAGTGATACTTTTTCTAATTATGTGAATCAATGTGAAGATGCAGTAGGAGTTTTAATACAATTTATTCGTCAAAAACAAATTGCCATTTTAGAATATAGTGCAGATCAAAAAGAAATAGATGCTTTCTTAAATACATTAACAAGAAGTGACTATAATTCGTTAGATTTAACACCGATTGCTTCTTATATTTCGGCAGATCGTGAAGTGGGGAACGTTTTTAAAGGAGCAGGAGCTTCTGCAGCTGCCTTTGGATTAGGATTATTAGAAGGTGGATTAGAAGTCGTAGAAACAGGAGCGGATTTGATTGTTCTAGGAGGAGCAGGAGTAGCTACTATTTTTACAGGACTTTGGGATTTGTTCACAGGGGATAATGTCACAGAAAGAATGTGGAATGAAACGAAAGCGTTTGTTTCTGAAAAACATGTGGAAAATGCGTTTAATTCTTTTTATGAGCAAACAGATATTGGAAGAAGCATTAAAAAGAACGCCTATGCTTTTGATGCCTGTCGTGGAATTGGATCTGGACTTGGATATACTGCAGGAATTGTAGGATTAACGGCACTGACCTGTGGTGCAGGTGGGATGGCAATGGGAGCATCCAATTTAGCTACCACTGCAGGAGTGATGGGATTTTCTCGTGGAACAGAAGATGCATGGGCAGATGGAGCCAATATAGCAAAAGGATTAAAATATGGAGTAGCAACAGGAGTTTGGGAAGGAACACAATTCTATGTAGGAGCTAAAATCAATCAAATTGGTGGTCTTGGAGATAAGATTGCTAGTGGAATATTTAAGGGAGCAAATCATGGCGTAGGAGTTCGAGTTGGATTAGATGCACTAACTGGTGGATTAGAGGGAATAGCACAGCCAGCACTATCTATGATTTATAAAGATTATGGTGGAAAAACACTTTTTCAAAATTATCAAAAAGCCTTTGATGCTGCAGGAGGATGGGGGAATGTCTTCAC
>CAMNDO010000003.1 GCA_946535455.1 uncultured Caryophanales bacterium | reverse complement strand
CTTATTCAAACTCTTTCGAAAAATTTCCATGAATGAAGATTGGAACTTCTTTTCCGTCTTTGGTAATTCCTGTAATATTCATATCTTCATTTCCAATCATAAAGTCTACATGAGAGTCACATTTATTTAAATGATATTCTTCTAGTAATGTATCTTTTGGAATACTAGGACCATTTTCTACACATTCTGGGAAAGAATCTCCTAAGGCAATATGGCATGCGGCATTTTCATCGAATAATGTTTCTAAGAATATTTGCTTTGTATTTGAAATTGGAGAATCATATGGTACCAATGCCACTTCTCCTAAGTAATCTGCATTCTCACAAATATGAATCATATTCTTTAATGTTTCTTCTCCTTGTTTGGCTTGTACTTCTACTGCTTTTCCTTTTTCAAATCGAACAGAAAATTCATCAATAATCACATCTTGGTAAGAAAGTGGTTTGGAAGAATACACAATTCCCTCTGCAGTTAATCGATCGGGAGAAGTAAACACTTCTTCTGTTGGGAAGTTTACTAATACTTCTTTTCCACTAGATAATGTTTCTCTTCCAGAAACCCATAAATGGTTCTTTGGAAGACCAATTTTAAAATCAGTTCCATTCGCACTTTGATAATGTAATGTTTGGAATTGATACTCATTTAATTTTTTCGCTCTTTCCTGTAGTTTTTGAATTTTTTGATCCCATACTGCAACTGGGTCTTCTTCTGGAATACTACAAATTTCAAAGATTTGATTCCATAGTTCTTCTGTTGGGTTTTGACTTTCTGGATATAATACTTCTGCCCATGCTTTGGTTGGTACTGCTGCGATACACCAAGCTAAAGCAGATTGATCTCTTAGAGCATCGAATTCTTTTCTCGTCTCATAAGCATATTTTGTCATCGCACTCATTTTCTTTGGATCAATATCTTTCATTAATCCAGGTGTTTCAGATGCTAACATCAAAAATGCTGCATTCTTTTTCGCATAAACATCCCACATCTCTTTATTCCAAAATGTTAACTCTTTTAACTCTTCTACTTCTAAATTTTTTAATGCCTCATGTTTTAGATACGGATCTGAGGCTTCAAAATAAATATCTTTTACTCCCATTTCAAAAGCGATTTTCGCAACAATTCTTGCGAAGTCTATTCTTTCAATATGGAAACTAATGAATAATGGTTGATTTTTTTCTACTTTTAAGCAAGACTCTAATATCACTCTTGCATATTTTTCTTGTAACTCTTTCATAAATACCTCCTACATTTCTATTATACACGAAAAAACGGGAAAATATAAATTTTGTTGTCATATCAATGAAAATATGTTATAATCTTCTCGTTGAAAGGAGATATTACATGAAACATGGCACATTTGATTTCTTCGAAATCGGAGCAAAACATGCTACGGAAAGTATTCAAAGCACAAGAATTATTGCAGAGGATTATGGAAGAAGATTTGGTCCTGAAGCAAAAGAAGAATTTGAATTAGGAGTTGCGAGTGCAATCTCACAATACTATTCTATTCCTGTAGCAAATGCCAATGAATTTGTAGGTATGAGTGCTACGAATGATTACGGAGTTCCAAATACACGCAATGAAGAATATGTTGGCGGAGAAGGAATGGGAATTCAATATATTGAAAAAGATGGAGAAATTGTTTTTAATGAACCCGTTGGAAGAGCAAAATAAAAACCTAGTGGAAATCACTAGGTTTTATTTTATGATGAATTCAATTCGATTTTGTCGAGTCATATTATAGGTTACTTTATAATTTTTTCCATTCATTGTTGCTTCTACATTTAACATTCTTAATACATCTTTGATATCATCATAATTTGTAGAATTGGAAGTTTTGGTATAAATCAATAATGCATATGTACCTTTATCCAAACTAGAGATATCTAATTCTCCCTCATACCAAGCATAGGTTTTATCTTTTCCATCGACCGTTTGAATCAAAGAAGGTCCTTGTCTTGTTGTAACATCAAAAACGTGTTGTTGATAGTTGCTTGTATTTTCTAGTATGATTTTTCTGTTAATTTCTTTTGGATTGTTATAGATTCCATTATAATCATATGAGTATCCTAATATATATAGTTTATTATTCTTAAATTTAATTTCTGCATAACCATTTATCATATTTCTTTCTGTTGGTGGTTCTTCCGTTGTATATAACTCTTCTCGTACAGATAATTCAATTTGTTTTTGTTTCAATTTTTGTTGCACTTTATACTCATATCCATGAAGTGCATCATTTCCTCTTCTACTAATTTTTTTATTAAAAAGATTGGTAACTTGAGAGATTGTAAATCCTGCGTTAGAATTTGCCAACATATACAAATCATAATCTCCATTAGGAATATTACTGTAATCGATTGTTCCTTTAAACCATGAATCGGAATAATTATTTCCATTACTGCTTCCTAAATCGTATGGGGTATTTTGTTTCCAGGCAGCAATTTTACTAATATATATTTTCTTTGTATTTTTATCTACTGCTAGAAGAGAATACTCTTTATTTGTGTTATTTTGATTTAAAATAATTAAATATCCACTAATGACAAATTTCTTTTGATTCGCATCCCATACTAAATTATCTAAATAGAAGCCTCCTTCTTTTTGAGTATTGAGTAATTCCTCAATGGTTTTTCCTTCGATCGTAACTGGTTCCGATTTTGGTTGTACAATCACTTTAATTTCTTTTGTTGCAGTTTGTTTATTATTATCGGTTACCGTATACACCACTTTATAGGTTCCTACTTTTGTTGTAATCACGGTATTCGTGGTTACTTGAATCTTGCTCGTTAAATCTCCGTCTTCTGCATCTTTTGCTGTGACACCTTGTTTTGGATTAAAGCTATCTCCTACCGTTAATGTTTTATCACTCGCAGTAATCACTGGTACTTGATTGCCTTTTACGGTTACTTTAATGGTTTTTGTTGTCGTTAGATTTTTAGAATCTGTTACTTTATAAGTAACTTTATATTCCCCTGCTTTTCCTGTGTTCACAGTATTTTCTGTTACTTGAAGTTTACTGGTAATATTTCCATCTTCTGCATCACTTGCCGTAACTCCCGTTTTTGGATCAAAAGCATCTCCGATGTTTAACACTTTGTCACTCGCAGTAATCACTGGTGGTGTGTTTTGAATCACTGATTTTGATAGCGTAATGGATACTCCAGGAGCAGCTGCTAAAGTATAACCATAAATATTATTGTTACTTGTTAAATTAACTGGAACTTTATACCAAGTATTATTTCCTACTTTTAAAGATTCTAATACGGGAACATAAGAATTTGTGTATAGTCCACTAATTAAAGTATCTTTAATATCTTGTGTATTGGAATTTACCCAAGTATATTGATTTCCCGATACTGTTACACTGACTTTTCCATAAGAAAGATCTTTGAATTGAATAGAGTCTGCTGAAATCCATTCTTTTTGATCATACCAATAATCACTCGTTACTAAGTAAGAAACTGGAATACTATTTTGATAAGCTACCGCATAAACCATAACATAACGATCTTTTAATAATGTAGTTCCTGTCTTAGAAGTCAACGCACTATCATAATAGTATGGTGTGTTTTTTGTAGTAATTGCTACTTTTGGTTTCAACTCTGTATTTTCAATATATAAATTATATTCATAATTTTTATTTTGATATTCAAATACTCGGTTTGGAGAAATATATCCATTTTTACCAGTATTGATTTTGGTTACTCCGGAAGCTTTGACATAAACTGTCGCATTCCAATTGTAATTTCCACTAGTGATTTCGTTGTAGTTCGAATTGATATTTAAATCACTCACTACTTGATACCATTTCTCGTTATTCTTTGTTACTTCTCCTACAATCACAACAGCATCTTCTTTTTCTGGATAGGTATAAATTTGTTTTGAAGAAGTATTTGGATCTTTATAAGCAATGGTTGGTCCATTCACGACTCCTAATTGGTAATAGTTATAGTCTTGTAATCCAAAAGCCCTATCCAAAGCATAATAATTGGCAGCCATTTTCTCAGACCAGTAAGTATCAGAAGCATACTTTACGTTCATTCCAATCCATTTATCTCCAAATTGTGGACCAAAGTATCTCCAATCTCTTGGGTGTGCATATCCATAGGTAATCCATTTGGAAGCATACCCTAAAATACTACTTGAGAAAGTTGCATACCAGTCCGCTGCTTGTGTTGGATTAGAATCTACTGCATTTAATCCAAATCCATTGTTTTTATTGATTGCTAAGTTACTCGTACCATTTCCTGTTTCATTTCGACTTAAACTCAACGAAAGGATGGCATTTACTCCATACTTTTCTTGTGCATAGTAGAAGAAATTTCCCATTCCATAAAGACGTGACGTTCCACTACTTGCACTATTTCCATAAACATTTTTCTTATATCCTAAATTGTTTCGAATGTATTCATCGATATTGATACTTGAGTAATTGGTTCTTGTATGATTGGATAAATACATATAATAGTTGTAGTAAACATTGTTTTTATTCACAGCATTGTTATAATTTCCATTTTTATAATCTTTAATCATCGTTGTTCTATCTTTGTAGAAATAGTGTCCATCATAACTATAATACGTTCCTACATTTAACATAGTTGGCTTTGGTCCAATGGTACTTCCCTTTGAACCAGAATAGGTCTCTTGAATTTTAGAAACATAATTATGTCTAATATCATTCGCAGTTACCGTATAGGAACTAGAAGATTTCACCCAAGTGATTGGGACAATTTCATAAGCCGATTGACGAATCCATCCTGTGAAGTTTCCAATTCTTACCTTGGCTGTCCAAACATTTGCGGTAGAAGAATATGCGGTATCTAGATGCACCCCATCTACTCCACCATATAAAGATCCTGTGTCCATATAGGTATAAGAAGAACCTGTTAAATTCGGATTGGTATAAAAATAAGTTAAGGTTTCTGGATTTACACTTAAATCTAACAAAGCAACATTCGCATCAATAATTTTTGTTTGTCCATTGACTTTTGCCATAATGGCCAAATCGATTGCGCCATTGTTTTTCATAAACGTTCTTGCTTTTTCATACGTGTCAAAACACTCTACTTTATCGATGACACCATCCGCATGAAATCCTGCTACTTCAAAACCACCGCAAAGATTTCGATTTTTATAGTTATTAGAGTCGAAGGCATAAACATTTTTTACCATGAAAAATGATAGAAAAAATAGGAAAATCATAAATATTTTCTTCATAAACAAGCCTCCTTCTCCATTCTTATTTCTATTATATCAGCATTTGACAGTTCTGAATGATAATTTACATTGATTTTACTTTGTGTTTACACGATATTTACAATTGACAGCGACCTGTTTTGTCCACTTGATAAAAAACAAAATTTTCGATATAATCTTATAGTAGACTTACTTGGGAGGGTACATTATGAATCATGTCACAGAAAGACGAGTAGAACGAAGAAACTATGGAGCCTTAAATGGAATCCTAACATTCTTTTTAATCATTGCCATTTGTTCTTCATTCTTCGCATTTTATGAAATCTTTTTATTAGATTCCATAGAGGATCTCATTCGTTATATTGTAATGGGAATCATAGGAGCCACTGATATCTTTTGTATTTTAAAAATGATACGTTATCACAAAAGAAAATATCGAAAGTATCACAGAGGATTCTTTTTATTCTTTTTGATTGTTTATTCTATTCTTTGTTTATTTGTAGGAGGAGTCATTTCTTACATCTATGGAAAGATTGATGGATTGAATAAAGAAGTGATTACTTATACTTCTGATTTGTTAGTGATGAGTCACAATCCTGCGAATACGATTGAAGATGTATCCGATATGAAGATTGCCATTTTGAGTGATAAGAAATCTCCAGAAGGATATATTATTCCAAAAGAAATTATTAAAGAATATACCTTAGAAGATGAAAATGAAATTGTAGAGTATGATGATTACACTACTATGCTTGTAGATATGTATTCCAAAGAATTAGATGCAATGTTTGTAACTGATAGTTATGTATCTATGTTTTCTGGTATTACAGGATATGAAAATATTTCCACAGACACGAAAGTCATTATCAGTAAAGATAAAAAAATGAAAAAAGCAGATACTTCTGAGATTGAGACAGCTTCTGCATTAAAAGATATTAGTGAACCTTTTACCATTCTTTTGATGGGAATTGATTCTACGGATGAAGTTCTAACCAAGAATGCGATTGCGAACGGAGATACCTTAATCTTAATTACCTTCAATCCGAAAACCTTAAATGCGACTATGGTATCGATTCCAAGAGATAGTTATGTTCCAATTGCTTGTTGGAGTGGTAGACCAGAAAATAAAATTACACATGCCGCAGCCTATGGAAATGATTGTATGATTCAAACCATTCAAAACTACTTTGATGTCAAAATTGATTATTATGCCAAAATCAACTTCAAAGGACTTGTGAAATTAGTCAATGCCGTAGGTGGTGTGGATGTCAATGTAGAACAAGTTCTATGTACGGATAACTCTAATCGTGAAGAAGAAGTTTGTATTCAACCAGGATTCCAAACATTAGATGGAGAACAAGCTTTGGTATTCGCAAGAAACCGAAAAGCCTTACAAAATGGAGATATTGGTAGAGGACAACATCAACAAGAAATTATTAAAGCATTAATCAACAAAATCAAAGGAATTACAGAAGTAAGTAAATTCGTCAATATTTTAAATACCATTTCCAACAGTTTGGATACCAACCTTACAACCAAACAAATCCTTTCTTTCTACAATGTTGCGAAAGATTTAGTAAAAAGAAGTTTAAGTGCAGATGATGCCAACCTAGTCAATATTCAACAATTATACTTACAAGGTACTGGACAAATGATTTATGATGAAAGAGCTAGAATGGTTCTATGGAACTATATTCCAAATAAAAGTAGTCGTAAAGATATTGTTCAAGCCATGAAAGAAAACTTAGAATTAGTAGATCACAAAAATATTACAGAGTTCCATTTCTCTATCAATCAACCTTATAAGAAAAAGATTATTGGAGAAGGACCTTACAATAATAATACACTTTATAGTCTTCTTCCTGACTTTACGGGAGATACCGAAGCACAAGCAAAAGCAACGGCTACGCAATACGGAATTACACTTACCTTTAAAGGAAAGAGTGGTACCGTTGTCGATCAAAGTTATCCAGTAAGAACAAGAATTGATCATATGAAAGATCCACTAGTATTAACCTTATCTTCTGATAAAGAGGAAAAAGAGGAAGAAGAAGAAAAAAAGAAAAAGAAGGAAAAAGAAACCGGAAATACCACAACTGAAGAAGAGGAAGAAGAAAATAATTCTTCTACCACCCCAGGAGAAAATACAACACCAAGTACAGAAGATCCAGATGAATAATCTGGTTCTTTTTTTTGCACAAAAAAAGCTACATTACTGTAGCTGTATGATATATAATTTATGATCGACATGTGCTAGTACTAATGTTGCTTCTCTTTGATAATTGGAAAAAGAATCATCTGTATAAGACCAGTTTACTTTAATCACATAGGCTTTATCATCGATTTCTTTCTCATATGCAAATTCTTGTTGTTTTACATCTTCTATTGTGATATTAGATACTGTAGGTAAAGATTGTTTTCTATTATTATAAATATTATTCTCTATGTACTTATAATACGTATCTTGTGCATTTTCTAAAAAGTTTTCTAAGATGTTTGGATGAATGAATTCTACTCCTCCAACATCCGTTTTTGCTGTTTTATCATTTAAAGAATAAAAGTCATAGATAAACATCTCTGTGATTTTTTTCGCGTATTCTTCTTCCTCTATTTCTTTCGCATTTAGTATTTTCTTTAGTTCTTCAAACATTTCTTTATACTTTTTTGGTTTATTTTCTTTTAAAGAGTATCCATACTTCTCTACTTGACTGATTACTTTAATTTCTTGTTCTTCCTTTTTTCCTAAGTTTTGATATAAGAAATATCCTATTACTGCAATTAGAATTAGTATAATGATGATTCTAATTCTTCTTTTTCTTTTCTTCATATTATTTCTCCTCTATCATTTCCATGGCTTTTCTTTTATCTTCATTCAATAAATCAAAAACGATAATATCATTGGAAACATCTAATAATTGATTGGTATATTCTGTATGATTGGTAATTTCTTCTTCTGTAATTTCCTCTTCCGATAATGGATAATAAGATGCTTTTTGGGCATTGTAATATAGTTTATTATTGACCCAATTTCCATTTGGAAATACTACGATATTATTCTCTTTGATTTCAAAGATATCGTGACCTAATGCATATCGATTATAGAAACCAAACATATTTCCTAGTGTTGGGACAATATCATACATTCCCATCACATTCTCATTCTTTT
This sequence comes from uncultured Caryophanales bacterium, assembly GCA_946535455.1. Lineage (GTDB taxonomy): Bacteria > Bacillota_I > Bacilli_A > RF39 > UBA660 > UBA3789. The sequence goes on along the minus strand of CAMNDO010000003.1, from coordinate 7,640 downwards.
GATTAATTTTCGTTCCTACACTGTTTTTTATCCAAATAATGAATGGCACTTTTCGACCTAGTTCATATTGATAGGAATCATACTCTTTGTAGTTTTCATTTTCTTCTTCTAAAATATCATTGGTTTCTTTATCATAGTTATATAATCTATTATAATCTCTTCTCGATAATCTCGCATCATGATCACCATAGATCACAACAACGGTATTTTCTAATAATCCTTTCTCATCCATTCCTTGAATCAAATCTCCTAGTGCCTCATCGGCATAGTGAAGAGATTTGAAATAATTTCCTAATTTGGTTCCTTCCATATAAGGATAAACCACTTCTTCTGTTGTGCCATCTTCATGGGTAATGGTTTCCTTCATATCGACAGGGAATTCTCCATATTTATCTACGTCAGAGAATGGAGTATGATTGGATAACATAATCAATAACCCATACCATTTCTCATGTTCTTCATTGATTTTTTCCATCTTCTCAATCGATTGTTTAAAGAATTCTTTATCCGAAAGTCCTAATCCAATGACATTTTCTTTTGAAATCTCATAATCTACTTTACTATAAAACTTATCATATCCTAGTTTATTATGCATGGCTCTTCGATTCCAGAAATCTGCATTATTGGCATGCATACTAAATGTATAATATCCTTTTTCTTTTAATAAATCAGGTATTCCAATATAACTACGATCTGAATAAGATACAAATGCCGTACCACTCTTTGTAGGCATTAACGATGTATTATAAGTTAATTCCGAATCACTACTGGTTCCCACACTCACTTGAGAATAAAAGTTTGAGAAAAACATTCCTTCCCTTGCCAAACGATTTAAGTTAGGCGTCACTTCTTTTTCATTGAATGTTAAGTCCATCGCATTGGTCATCATACTTTCTGCATGAATGACCACTACATTCTTTCCTTCAAATAGATCGGTATATTCATTTTTGTTAGGATTTTCTGGTACCATTTCAAAATACTCATAAAATCTTTTTCTTGCTTTATCATAACCAAACATAGAATTAATTTTTGGTTGAATAGATGTCACTACATCATTTGCTTGGTAAATATAAATACCAAATCTCATAACAATATATTCTTTATTCCATTGTTTTAGAAATCTCGATACATCTAAGGAAGATAATGTAAATAAGAAAATCACTAATAACGCTCCAGAAGCTCCTAAAGTTTTAAAAGTTTTTCTTCTTCTTTCTCCCTTTAATTCTACTTTTTTATAATATTTTTTCTTCTTCAAACGAACATGAAGAACTAGTAATACAAGTGGTCCTATTAAATATAATAAATCTTTTGGTTGTAATACATTTTCTACTACAGCATCTCCTACATCTCCAATATATTGTGTTAAAGATAACATTGAAATAGAAGCAAATGAAGTATAAAAGGTATAGTAAACAGAATTGATAATACAGATTGCGGTAAAGAAAGCATTAAATCCAAAGTAATAATAAAAGCGATTCTTTGGTTTGAATAAATATCCAAAACTTCCCGCAAAAACAACCACGATTAAATCCCCTAGAATGGCTTTCCAAGATAGGAAATTTTCTAAGGAATGCATACAAAAGAAACGAAGTACAGTGGATTCTAATACACAAACGATTACGAATGTTAAAAACAAAACATTGTTTTTCATGTATTCATAAATCAAGTGTTCTTTTCGTACTCTTTTCATATATTTTATGAAATTCTTTTTCCATTTACGGAATCCATTTTTGATATTTTTCATAGGACTACCTCATCTTCTCTATTATATCATTTTCTATCCTCTTTTTCAATGAAATTAAAAAGAAGAACTACTGTTGTTCTTCTTTATAACCACTCGCATTAATAACCATTCCCAATACATAAATATAGGATAATAAATAAACCCATAATAGTAATACTAAAATGTTTGAAATACTTCCATAGAAAATATCATATCTTGCAAATTTTCCAATATAGAAAGAAAATATTTCTGTCGATAAGACCCATCCAATGGTTGTGAAAATAGCTCCTTTATTCGTACTCTTCGATTGAATTTCTTGATCTGGTGCTATCACATACATAAATTTAATACTAATAAATAATAGGATTAATAAAAGAGGATATTTTAAAATACGAAACATATTTTGAATCACCAATACCACGACATGGCTTCCGGTTACTTCAATAATAATTTCAAATAAAGTTTCTCCAAAGATGGGAATTAATAGGAAGAAAAAGAATACTCCTACTAAAAGAAATGTCATAAGAATGGCTTTTCCTCTTCTTCGTAACATACGATTGGGACGTAGTTTATAAATTTCATTAGAAATATTAATCATAGAATACATTCCATTCGACGCCAATAAAAATGCAGATAAATAGAAAACAATAATATTAAAATTAATTCCTTCTCCTTGAATAATACTATTCATAATTCCTGCAATTTCTCTTGGTGCAGAAGAAGAAATGGCTCTACTAATTGGTTCTGTCGAGATGGATAATGTTGCGGCTAATGTCGCAATTACTGCAATTAAAGGGATAATGGTTAATACCAGAAAAAAAGCAAGTTGCCCTGGTAATATTCTCATCTCTGGTCTCATCAGTAATTTGAATATCTTCAGTATAAATTCCCTTGCTTTTTCCATATTATCACCTATTACTTATATTCTTCTTTATTCGTAATCATTTCTAATGTTGCTTCATTAATGGCATCATCTAATGTTTTAATTTCATCTGTAATCATACTAAATCCAATCGCAGCTCCAAATTCATGTGGTAATGCCTTCATCTCTTTTGATAATTTTTTGGTATATGTACTAATTTGTCTTTCACTATATCCAATTAAGTAGATTAAGAATTCATTTCCATCGGTACGAATAATTTCACTATTCTCTAATTGTGTATTTACTAGAATTCCAGCTGCCTTGATAATTAATTGATCTCCTTCTTCATGACCATAATTATCATTTACGTATTTTACACTATTCAAATCTACCATGACGATCGCTTGTGGGAATACTTCACAATCTTCCCATTCTTTCATCTTAATATTTAAATAGTTTCGATTCTTTAATGAAGTTAACATATCGGTATATTTATGACGATCTGTTAATTTTACTTTTTTCTTTTCTTTTTTCTTCTTAAAGATTAACCATAATACAATTAAAACAATAACCGGAGTAAAGATAATCATTAGTACAATCATATATACTTGTTCTAATGTAGAATCTTCTAAAATAGATGCATTTAAATTCTCAATTCCTGAATTACGATAATTATAATAAGAATTGGTATTAATAATATAATTGAATAAATCATAGAATGCATCATTATTATTTTTTACCATAAACTTATAATCATTCATCATAGTCGATTTATATAATAATTTTAATTTCTTAAATTTATTATTTTGATAGTAAGAATAAATTTCACTATCTACTACAATAATACGATCTTTTGCTTCTCTTAATAGAGTATCAATATTTTTATATTCTTTAATATTGGCTCTTGAGTTGGTAGAAAAATAATTATATAAAGAATCATCCGATACCATAGCAATTTCTTTTCCTTTTAAACTCTCAAAAGAATTCACAATATGGTTATCCTCTTGTCTTCCTAAAATGACATAATCCTCAATAAAGGTAGATAAAGTAGAAAGATATTTATCATTACTATAATTATAATAATCAAAATAAACATCTATTTTTCCTTCATCAATCGCTTCTTGTAAATCTTTTTTACTGGAATACTTTTTATATTTAAAATTAATATTCGCTAGTCTTCCAATACGATCAATATATTCTCCTGCAATACCAGCAACTCTTCCATTGACTTTTAATTCATATGGAGGATTTTCTACATAACCATATACATAGTTTTTCGAAATTAAAGTTGCTTTTGTCTTAGCATCTAACTTATTTTTTTCTAAATAATAATTTAAATACGCATTATTATACTCTTCAATATATTTGGTTTGTCTCCACTTATTATAGTATTTTGTCACAATACCATTTAAATTCTTATTATCACTTAGTGTTAATACAATTTGTTTTTTCATTTCCGTGAAATAATAATTCACAGAATATTTATTTTTCTCAATTGTATAATCTAAATACATTACATTAGGAACCACAATCATATTGACTGCTGATTCATTCAATGCTTTGTATAAGTCTGTAATATTTTCATATCCTTTATAAGAAAGATTGTTTCCACTTTTTAAATAGAAACTCACTTCTTCTGAATCTTCTTTTAAGGTACCAATAACCATGTTTTTCATATCAGAAATATGATTGATTCTTTGATAGGTTTTCCCTACCGCTACGTAATTATCATTAAATAGAAGTAAGTCTTTTTCTTCTAATTTCGCATCATTTCCTAAAATACGAATTCTTAAAGAATCTGTTGTAGGAGTGGATGTTTTCAAATATGGAATTTTATTAAATTCCATACCAATTTGTTCTTCAAAGTCTGCTAAAAAATCAAAAATAACTCCTTCTCCATTGGTTCCATATAACGGATAATCATTGATGACTTCAAAGTCATAGGTTGTTCCTTTATTTTCTTCTACCCATTTTTTTTGCGCAACGGTTAATGTCGTAGTTTTATCTTCTTTGTTGTAATAACGATAGACAAAAAAGAAAGCCACTGCTGCAATGATGATGGGGATAATAATCAATACTTTCTTTTTCATACTAACTCGCCGCCCTATCTTTGGTCCATACAATTGCTGTCTTAGTATGGTGTTTATATCCTAAGATTGGATATTGGGATTGATTCTCGTTATGATTGATCATAATTTGAATATCATAATAAGATTTTTCGGCATCAGAAAATGCTTCTAAAGATTTATTTCCCATTTCTTTTGCTTTTTCTTGTGGAGTATCTCCTGTTACATAAATATGGATATAAATAATTCTACCGGCTACTCTCACATCTACCTTTTCAGTTCCTTCTTGTAATAATTCTTTTACTTTGTTTTTTGTTTCTTTACTGATGGTTACTTTTTCTCTTCCTTCTAAACGAGTTCCATAAATGGCTTTGTTTTCATTTGGAAAGAAAATATCTTTCGCAAGGAAAAAACCTCCTATTAATAAAAGGATAACCACTACTATTACGATGATAGTAATATGTTTTTTTATCCATCTCATAATCTCACATCCTAAACTATCTTTCATTATACACTAAGTGTATGACTTTTTCAACTTCCTCATGCCTGTAATTCTTCGATTAAAATATCCATGGCAAGACGTGGATTGGCTTTTCCGCCAGTCTCTTTCATGACTTGTCCCATTAGGAATTTTACAGCTCTATCATGACCATTTTTATAATCTTGTACACTCTCTGGATGATCGGAAATAACTTTTTGAATCACACTACGAATCTCATCATCATTCGTAATATTCTCAATTCCTTTTTCTTTCATAATTTCTTCTATAGAATCATCACTTTCTAAAATCACATCTAATATTTCTTTTAGATTTTTTGAAGTTAATGTATTATCTTCCATCAAAGAAATTAAAGACAAAAATCTTTCTTTGGTTAACGTTGTTTCCTCTATTGTTTTTTCATTCTTATTTAAATAGGCTGAAATATCTCCTAACAATAAATTAGAAGCCATCTTGTGATTCGTTTTTTCTTCTAATAAAGCATTAAAATAATCACTTAATGGTCTATTTTGAATTAACTTATTGGTATTTAATTCTGGTACCCCTAATGCCATATATTTTTCTCTTCTCTCATCTGGTAACATTGGAATACTTTTTCTTGCTTCTTCAATTCTTTCATCGGTTAATATGACAAATGGAATATCTGGTTCTGGGAAATAACGATAATCATTTCCGGTTTCTTTTACCCTCATCAAAACCGTGTCTTGTAATTTATCATCAAAACGTCTTGTTTGAGGTAAGAACGTTTCTCCATTATCATATAATTTTGCTTGTCTTTCTATTTCTTTATTGATACTAATTTCCACATTGGAAATTGAACCAATATTTTTAATTTCTGCTTTCGTCCCGTAAGGATCTTCTTCCTTTTTTCGGATCGAAACATTGGCATCTGCGCGCATAGACCCTTCTTCAATCTTACAATCACTAATGTTTCCATAAAGCATTAATTCTCTTAGTTTTTCTAAATAAGCCTTTGCTTCTTTTCCACTGGAAATACATGGTTTAGTAACAATCTCAATCAAAGGAACTCCTGCACGATTGAAGTCTAATAATGTTTTATTCCCACGATGGGCACTCTTACAAGTATCTTCTTCAATATGCATTTCTTCAATTTCTATTTTTTTCTTCACACCATCTACTTCAATTTCTACATATCCATCATATCCAATTGGTGTTCTTGCTTGTGTAATTTGGTAATTTTTTGGATTATCTGGATAGAAATAATTTTTTCGATCAAAGTGCATTACTTTTTGAATCTTACAATTTAGAATGGTTGCGGCACGAATAGCAGTATCCACAACCGCTTCATTTAATGTTGGTAAGGTTCCAGGATATCCTAAATCAATCACATTGGTAAGAGAGTTTGCCATTTCTCCATAACCATTGATAGCGTTAGAAAAAATTTTAGTATTCGTTTTTAATTCTAAGTGTACTTCGCATCCAATGGTTGGGATATAATTATTCATTTTCAGCACCTCCCCAAGGATCTAAATCTAAGTTTAATTCTTTTTCTAAGAAAGCCGCTAACTGATAGATTTTTGCTTCTTCAAAAGAATTTCCAATAATCTGCATTCCAATTGGCATATGATTTTGATCAAACCCAACTGGTAAATTTAATCCTGGTAGTCCTGCCATATTGACAGGAATCACCAAAACATCATCCATGAAACTTTTTCTAGGATCATCCATAGGATCCTCTAAAGAATATGCAGTTGTAGTAGTACTTGGTCCAATAATCAAATCATATTTTTCAAATACTTTTTTAAATTCTTTTTGCATATCATCACGAATTGATAATGCTTTGTTGTAATAAACTTTGGCATTTTCTCCACTTAACAAGTAAGATCCTACCATGATTCTTCGTTTGACTTCTTCTCCAAATCCTTCTTTTCTCGTTTTTAAATATAAATCATCAATGTTTTCTGGATTTTGTTCCGAATATCCATATCGAATTCCATCAAATCTTGCGAGGTTAGAACTTGCTTCTCCCATTGCGATAATTTGATATAGTGTCATAGCATGTTCTAAATATTTCACATCCACATAATCTACAGTGGCTCCTTTTTTTTCTAAAAGAGAAATGGTTTCTTTGATTTTATTTAATACTTCATCCGATACAATATCACTCATCAAGAAGTTTGGAACAGCGATCTTCATACCTTCGATATCTTTTCCAATCATTCTTGTGAAGTCTTCTTCTTCTTTTCGAACAGAAGTTAAGTCTTTTTCATCTTTTCCTGCAATGACATTTAGTAATAAAGCGTTATCATAAACTCTTTTCGTCATAGGGCCTAATTGATCAAGACTAGATGCAAATGCTACTAATCCATAACGAGAAACTCTACCATAAGTTGGTTTCATTCCCACGATTCCTGTGTAACTAGCTGGTTGACGAATCGATCCACCGGTGTCACTTCCTAAAGCAAATAAAACATCTCCTGCCGCTATGGTTGTGGCACTTCCTCCAGAAGATCCTCCTGATATTTTTTC
>CAMNDO010000002.1 GCA_946535455.1 uncultured Caryophanales bacterium | reverse complement strand
AATTTTACTCCAAAAGGATTTAAAGAAGAAACATTACAATTAGAAATGAAAAAACTATATGGAGAAAATACACAAATTCCACTGGAAAACATTCAATTAGGAAGTTCTTGTATTGGAGGATACCAATACATTCCTGCAAGAAAAGAATTTGTAGAAGGTTATTGTAATCAAAAAACAGCAGTTTCTTTTAAAGCAACAAAAGAATTGGTAAGTGCAGTTAGTTATGAAAATACGATTGTTTTAACAGAAAATGTAAAATATCGTGGAAGTGAAGGTATGGAATTACCAAGTTATTTAAAAAGTGGAGAATATCGATATATTTTCCGATTAGATAAAAACTATCACTATGTATTTGTCAATAAAGAGTACGTTGAAAAATACTAGAGGGAGGAAACAAAATGGAAGTAAAACGTGTAGTAACAGGATATTTAGATGAGAATTGTTATTTATTGATTCAAAATGGAACTTGTTTGGTAATTGATCCAGGAGATGAATATCCAAAAATTATAGAAGAAATAGGAGACAATAAAGTATTAGCGGTTCTTATTACACATTCCCATTTTGATCATATTGGTGCTCTTCGAAATTTTTTGACAAAAAGAAGTATTAAAATTTTTAAAAGAAGCAATTTAGAGGAAAAAGAGTATTCTATTGGAGACTTCCATTTTAAATGTTTATATACACCAGGTCATTCAAAAGACTCTGTCTCTTTCTATTTTGAAGAGGAAAAGAAGATGTTTGTTGGAGACTTTGTATTTAAAGAAAGTGTAGGTCGTTGTGATCTTCCTGGTGGAGATGAAGAAGAGCTTCATGAAAGTATTCAAAAATTAATGACATATCCAGAAGATATTATATTATATCCTGGGCATTATGATGAAACTACTTTAAAATATGAAAAAGAAAATAATCCGTTTTTTTAAAAGATTATTTTCTTTTTATTTAATTTATGTTAAGATAAGGAACTAATAGAGGTGGTTTCTATGAAAGTATGGTCTAAAGTGGTTTTAAAAGATCAAAATAAAGAAGTAGAACTATTATCCAAATCCTTTACCAATTATTTATACGGATATGGTCCTATCCGTGATATTGGTAGAAAATATAATATGAGTGCAGAAGATAGAATGTTGTTAGATCAATTTACTGCCAATCGAATTGCAGGATTGTTGATGTTATATTTAACGAAAGACTATGACCGAATCAATGATATTGTTAATAAATATAATGTAGATGCTTCTATGATAGAAGCGATTCGTCCGGAAATAGAAGGATATATTGAAAGAAAATAATTCTTTCTTTTTTTTGCAAAAAAAATAGTGTTTTTATAGATAAATCAAAACACTAAAGAATCCTATTAACATAGCAATTAACATAACAATTGCGACTATTTTTACTACTTTTTCATTCATATTTTACACCTCATACTCATTATAAATGTTTTGTCTAAAAAAGTAAATTTCTTTTTGAAATACTTTATGCATGAAATACATAGAGTAGGATAGGTGAGAATATGATACGTTTTTGTAAAAAGAATAAACTTTTTTCTTTTCTTTTGTTGTTTACGATTTTTGTTTTTCTTCTCAGTTTGTTTTTACCACCATCTTTTTCCAAAGAAATCAAAGATCAAGTATTAAAAAATATTTTAGATGTGATACAATCCATTCAAAAAGAAAATCTTTTGAGTGGTGCTTTTATCAAAAATAATTTTATCAAAGAAATGACTTCCTACTGCTTATTTTGGTTATTAGGAATCTCTATTATTGGTATTCCCATTCTTTTGTTTTGTTATTTTTTAGAAATTGTTACATTTTCTTTTCAAATTTTCTTTTTGTTCTTTCATCTAAAACATTATTCTTTTTGGTTTCTAATACTATATCTCATTCCATCGATTCTTCAAGTCATAGGATATTTCTTTTTGACTTATTACGCAATTCATTATTCCATTATTATGATTAAAGTTGTAATTTTTCACAAAGATTATCCTTTTCCCAAAATTACCAAACGTTATTGTAGAGTAGGGGTATACCTATTTCTTTATTTCTTTTTCATATTTTGGATCAAACTTTTATTTCTTTCTAAAATAATTCCTATCTTTTTATCAATTTTTTAAAGAAAGTGTCAATTTACACTTGATATTTTACAGTATTCGAAATATAATGATAGTAGGAGAGTGAATGTATGAAAGAATTGAATTCTGTATTAACGGAGTTAGGAATTAGTAAAGTACGTCTAGCAAAGTATTTAGGGGTTTCTAGACAGATGTTATATAATTATTTAGCAATCGATGATATGGCAAATTGGCCAAAAGAAAAAGCAGCGAAATTATTAAGCCTTTTAAATGTAGATGATGTGAATCAATTAAAAGATATTAAAATTACTGGAGAATATATTATTGAAGTAGAAAATCGTCTAAATGAAGGTGTAAAAGATTCTTCTGGAAAAGAAGTTTTAGCAGACTTAAAAGGATTTAATAAAAAAGAACAAGAATTATTATCCGATATCATTAATTTATTAAAAGAAAAACTAGCAACCGACAAAACAAAAGATACCTATAATACTTATGTTTATTTATATCACTTTATACAATCTATGGAGACTACAGAAGAATTAAAATACATGCTAGCATATATGTCTAAGTCACTAGGATTTACAGATCCTATGGAATTCTTCTTTCATAAAGATAAACAGTTTATTTTTGAAAGTATCATCTTTAGTGCAATGACACTATATAATAACGGAGGAGCTTCTAAGAATAAACTAGGGGAGTCTCATAAACGTTTTGTACAAAACATAGAACAAAAGAAAGAAGAAAAACTTTCTCGTACACAAGAATTAAATACTGTTAAAATTCAAGCATTAAAAGAATTAGGATATACAGAGATTAATGAAGATAATGCGAAAGAAGTATTTGAAAAGATTGCAGAAATTCAATCTAGAAAAGTATAATATTAGGACTACAAAAAGTAGTCTTTTCTTCTAATATTATGGAAATTACTAACTTCCTATAATTGATATTATGTTAACTTGTTAACGGAATACTTTTGAAATATATATCCTCCACTACTATATTATAGTAATATAAATAAAATATATTATAACTATTATTATCATATTATAAACAATAAAAAAATGAATTTTTAAAAATTCATTTTTATTTGTATGAAATAATATTTTCTTTTCTTTATTATAATCTATCTATAAGGATATATAGTAATATCTCTTATAGGATACTTCCCCTCTTTTCTTCCAAAAAAGTAGGATGCATTTTAAGCGATTTAGAGTGAATTAGATGGGTCATTCTCCATCTAAATTGCTGAAATGAAAGGTATGTTTTTTTGAAAAATTTTCATAATAATAATAGGAGGTATTATTATGAATGATTTTGATTCATCAAAGGATTATTCTCTTATTTATGAGGAATATTTAAAGAAAAAAATGGATAGAAGTTGTAGAAAAAGTAAGAAATATGATTCTTCTGAAGAAGGATCATTAAAAGGGGAGGCTTCCCCTATTTTAACCCCTAGTTTTTTAGATAGTGGAGGAAATATTACCGATAATGAATATGAAGTTACTTCTGAAATGGAATAAAAAAAAGAGAGGATATTCTCTCTTTTTTATTCTAATTCGTCTAATATACTCTTCCCTATTTCTGGTGGAGTAATATCAAAGTTATCGGCAATTAATGCTCCTATATTTGCGAATGTATCAAATGGTTCTAAACGATGAGGATTTTTAAAATTACGACTATATAGAATCACTGGTACATTTTCTCTTGTATGGTTATTTCCAGGGAATGTTGGATCATTTCCATGATCTGCCGTTATGATTAGTAGATCATCTAAATCTAATTTATTTAATATGATAGGAATATCGACATCTAACTCCTCTATTGCCTTTGCATACCCTTCTACATCTCTTAAATGTCCATATAAAGAATCAAAATCACATAAATTTACGATACACAAACCAATAAAGTTCTTACTCATAATATCTGTTAATTTGGTAATGGCTTCTGCGTTGTTTGCAGCTTTAATCATCTTATTAATGCCTTGTCCGTCGAATATATCGTTTGTTTTTCCAATTCCAATGACATTATACTCGCTATCGCTTAAATCCTCTAAAATGGACCTTTTTGGAGGTCTAATGGCATAATCTTTTCTAGCAGTGGAAATTAACTTATATTTTCCAGGAGTCCCATTAAATGGTCTTGCGATTACTCGTGCAACTCTCCAATCTTCTTTTAATGTAAGTGCTCTTATTTTTTCACAGTATTCATATAATGTAGAAATAGGAATACAGTCTTCGTGAGCCGCAACTTGAATATCAGAATCGGCAGATGTATAAATGATTAATGACCCATAATTATATTGTCTTTCTCCTAATTCTTGAATAATGGAATCATCATGACAACATTTATTTCCAATAACACTTCTTCCTGTAGTAGATTCTATCGCAGATAAAATGTCAAAAGAGAAACCTTCATTGAAAGTTTGGAATGGAATATTATTTTGAATTCCCATCATCTCATAATGACCATTTAATGTATCTTTTCCAGAATTAATGGGTTTTGCGATGGTATAATAAGCATCTACATCTTCATTTTCACTTAAATTTAAAGTATCTAAAAATCCTATTTTCTTTAGGTTTGGAACAAACAAATCACACTTCTCTACAATATGACCAAGTGTATTCGCACCGGTATCACCGAAGTTTACCGCATCGGTTGTTTCCCCTACTCCTAAAGAATCTAATACCATTAGGAATATTCTTTTAAATTTCATATTTTATGGCTCCTTCTTACTACGCAAATGATAAGCTTCATAATCTGCAATGACTTTCTCATCACTTACTCTTGTATATATTTTTGTGGTTGAAATATCGGAATGACCTAACATTTCTTGTATACTTCTTAAATCAGCTCCCCTATTGATTAAATGTGTTGCGAAACTATGACGTAATGTATGAGGAGAAACATTCGGATTTAATCCTTTTTCTTCTAATAGTTTTTTTAAATTTTTAAAAAATCCTTGCCGAGTCATTCCTTGCCCATGATTATTAACAAATAACTTAGTACAAGGTTTATTTTTTAATAATTCTGGTCTTTTATTTAGATATTCTTCTAAATAATGGAGTGCATATTCCCCTACTGGGATTTCTCGTTCTTTTCTACCTTTTCCGAAGATACGAATGAGACAATTGGTTCGATCAATATCATTGATTTCTAACGCAATTAATTCACTAACACGCAGTCCACACCCGTACATCAATTCTAACATAGCCTTATTTCGATAGTCAAATGGTGTATTGAGTGAAATATCTAGTAAAGAATCAATATCTTCTACACTGAGTGTTTTTGGTAATGCTTTTTTTGTTTTTGGTCTTTCTAAAAATTCGGATACATCTTTTGAGACTAATTTTTCTTTTAAAAGATAGGCGTGAAAGTTTTTAATGACCGTTAAATTATGGGCAATGGTAGTAGTCGCTTCCCCATGCCTTATTTTTAAAAAGTTTTGAATGTCTTCTTGTGTGATGTCTTCTACCTTCTTAATATGATGCTTTTCTAAATATTCTTGGTAAACCACTAAATCATTTTGATAAGAAGATTTGGTACGATCTGATAATCCTTTTTCAAAAACACAATAATTTAAAAAATCTTCTATGGCATCCGAAAGGAACATAACATCACCTATTCATATTATACTCGCAAAAGATTATTTTTACAATCTTCTCCTTCTTTGATACAATAAAAATGGTGATATTATGAATAAACCATTAGCTTTTAAATTAGCACCTGTTTCTTTAAAAGATGTGATTGGACAAAGTCATTTGGTTGGGAAAGATAAAATTTTATCTAACTTAGTCAAAAATCAAAAATTATTTTCTATGATTCTTTATGGAAAACCAGGAATTGGAAAGACTTCTATTGCGAATGCGATTGTGCATGATTTAGAGGTTCATTCTAGATTCTTTAATGCGACTGCGAATACCAAAAAAGATTTAGATATCATTATTGAAGAAGCAAAGATGTATGGAGAACTTGTCCTAGTATTAGATGAGATTCATCGTTTAAATAAAGATAAACAAGATATTTTATTACCATGTTTGGAAAGTGGATTCATTACATTAATTGGAATGACTACTTCGAATCCTTATCATGCCATTAATCCTGCTATTCGAAGTCGTTGTCAATTATTTGAGTTACAAGAGTTAACAGAAGAAGATATTATAAAGGGTCTTAAAAAGGCCATAAAACACCCTGATTTAGACGGAATTGAGATTGATAGAAAAAGTATCGAGTATATCGCAAAAATGTCTTCTAATGACCTTAGATACGCTTATAATCTATTAGAAATCGCATACTACTCTACGGATGATAAAAAAATTACCATCGATAAGATTCAAAAAATCAATAATAAACCTGTTTTCTTCTCTGATAAAAATGGAGATGGACATTATGATGTCTTGAGTGGATTACAAAAGTCCATTCGTGGAAGTGATATTGATGCTTCTCTACACTATTTGGCAAGATTAGTAACAGAAGGAGATTTAGATTCGATTTATAGAAGACTTTCTGTCATTGCTTATGAAGATATTGGTTTAGCCAATCCTTCTATTGGTCCTAAATTAGAAGCTGCGATTTCTGCTGCGGAACGTGTTGGATTACCAGAAGCTAGAATTCCTTTGGGAACAATTGTAAGTGAAATGGCTCTTTCTCCCAAAAGTAATACTGCTCATGTTGCATTTGATGCTGCTTTAGAAGATATTCAAAAAGGAAATACAGGAAACCTACCAAAACATATTAAGACGGATGCTCCAGAATACTTATATCCTCATAATTATCCAGGTGCTTATGTCAAACAACAATATCTCCCAGATAAAATGAAAAATCAAAAATACTATAAACCAAAAGATATTGGATATGAAAAAGGATTAAAAGAAATTTATGAAAAGTTAGAAAAACTAAAAGAAAAATAGTAGATATTCTACTATTTTTTTATAAATTCATTAAAAACAATTCCATTAAAGAATCAGGATCTACATCGGTACTTTTCATTTTTAAATCCATATTTCCTAATTCTATCATCGTATTTAAAATTTCTTTTTCCGAATAAAACTTTGTTAATTCTTTTGTTTTTTGAATTCTATATTCTGATTTCTCATTTAAAATTTCTTTGATATCAGAAATAGAATGATCTTTTTCTAAAAGTTTTACTTGATAAAGAATTCTCATTTGACTCGCAAGTAATCCAATAATAGAATAGGCTTCTAGTTGATAAGACTTTAATTCTTGGTACTCTCTTAATGCTTTTTCTTTTTCTTTTTCTGCAATACTTCTTGTGAAAGCAAAAATCAAATCTTTGGAATCTTTTTGTTTGGGAATGACCAAATCTTCTACATCTTGTAATAAAATCTCTTTTTCATTGATTTTATAAAGCATTAATTTATCACATTCTTGTTTTAATTTTGTCATATCATTTTGACAAAACTCCAATAATGTATTTTGTGTTTTATAGTCTATTTTATAATCTTTGAATCTATTCTTAATATATTGATTTGGATTTTCTTTACATTCTTTATGAATACATCTTTTCTTTAACTCTTTATAAATTTTAGAAGTTTTTAAAAAGTTCAATCCTTCTAAAATGATAGTATAGTCTGGATTTGGTTCATCCAAATAAGCAAATAAATGATCCCAATCTTTTGCTTGTTCTTCATACTTTTGATTTTGAATATTACGAATGACGATGGTTTTTTGATTGGAGAATAAACCATAGGTATCGATATCTTCTAATGCATTGGATAAACTCATTTCTTCTAAATCATAAAAGGATATATTATTTTCTTCCTTTATTATTCTTTCTCTTTCTAATTCTAAGGAAAAAGTATCTTCTCCTTCTAATAGATAATTATTCATGATTTTTTATAACCTTTTCAATATGTTCTAGAATTTCATCAATGGCCTTTGTTGTTTTACCTCCTCCTTGTGCAAAGGTAGGACTTCCTCCTCCATTTCCTTCACTTCTTAGAGAAGCATCTTTTACGATTTCTCCAGCATTGATAAAACAATTACTTTTTGCGATAAAGTTTACAGCATTTTCCTCTTTTATATTGATGAAGAAAATAAATCCTTTTTTCATTTGATTCATCAAAGTATCTGCGATGGTTTTTAAAGAAGATACATCTTTATTTTGTACTTTCATAATGACAGTTTCAATTCCATTTTTGATTTCAATATGATCTTGGTAATCTTCTAATTGATTCATGACTGATTTTTCTTTGATACTTTGATATGTTTTTTCTAATTCTTTTACTTCTTGATGAATGTATTGTAATTCATTCTTATGATAAATAATATCTTTGTAAGATGTTGGTCTATCGGTATTTACATCTACTTCAAAGTCTAAAGAAATTCCATTACCTTTTGCTTCTTCTAATATATCTTTTGCCTTGGTTAATAATTTTACCTTTTCATCATTATATGGTTTCATAGATTCTTGTAAAGTATCTCCTACTTTATCTTTGGTCACCGCTTCCATACGATAGACATTGCTTCCTTTGGATTCACAATTAAAGATGGCATAGGAATTGATTTCTTTGGTATTGGAAACATGAGTACCACCACATAATTCAATGGATTTTCCCATTTTCACAACACGTACCATATCTTTATATTTTTCTGTAAATAACGCCATTGCGCCAATTTGTTTTGCTTTTTCTAATGGCATAATTTCGGTTGAGACAATCAATTCATCTTCAATCATTCCTCGTACAAATTTCTCTACTTCTAATATTTTTTCATCGGTCATTTTTCCGGTATAGGTAAAATCCAATCGACTTCTTTCTTCGTCTACGTAACTACCTGCTTGTCGAATTTTATCACTGATGACTTGTTGTAGAGCATAATGTAATAAATGAACACTAGAATGGTTTGCTTCGATATCTTTTCTTCTATCTTCATCGATAACCGCTTCTACTTCATCCCCTTCTTGAATGATTCCGGATAATAGTCTTACTTTGTGGATGTGTTGCCCATTTGGTCCTTTAAACACATCTACTACACGAGCTTTAAAATTATCTCCTAAAATCATTCCTGTATCACTTACTTGTCCTCCTGATTCTGCATAGAAACAAGTACGATCAAGTGCAATATAAGTATCATGATCAACCGCAGGTAATCTTTCATCTTTTGCGAAAATAGCTAATACTTTAGATTTTAAACGATAAACACCATATACAAACTCGGAAGGATCTACAAAATCTAATAATACTTTTTTCTGAGACGCCATTGAGGTTTTCGTTTTGGCATTTTTCTTTGCTAATTCCTTTTGTGCATTCATGTATAAATCAAATTCCTCTTTGGAAACTTGATATCCCAAATCTGCTAAGTATTCCTCTGTCAACTCAAATGGGAAACCATAAGTATCATATAATTTAAAAGCTTCTTCTCCACTAATTCTTCCATCAGGAGATTGTTTTACTAGTTCTTGTAGTCGATTTTCTCCTGCTTCTAACGTGTGTAAAAACAATTGTTCTTCTTGTAGAATAATAGCCTCAACTTCTGCTCTTTTTTCTACTAAATAAGGATAAGCATCTTTCATGACATCAACAACATCCGATACGATTTTATACATGAAAGGACATTCTAATCCAATGGTTTTTCCAAAACGTACACTACGACGTAATAAACGTCTTAATACATATCCTCTACCTATATTTTCAAAACCTGCTCCATCGGCAATAGCAAAGGTAATCGCACGGATATGATCGGCAATAATTTTGTATTCTTTTTGTCCTACATACTTTTTCCCTGCTAATTCTTCAATGTGTTTGATGATAGGTTGGAATAAATCGGTTTCAAAGTTGCTGTCTACTCCTTGGAAAATACAACACCATCTTTCAAGACCTGCACCAGTATCAATATTTTTACTAGGAAGTTCTTGATAATCTTTTCGATCAACTCCTTCTTTAGAGTTGAATTGACTAAATACATTATTCCAAATTTCTACGTAACGCTCTTGATCTTCATCTTTTTGAAATTTATCAAAAGCATCATGATTCGGATCAAACTCTTCTCCTCTATCAAAGAAAATTTCAGAATCTGGTCCACAAGGTCCTTCTCCAATTTCCCAATAGTTTTCTTCTAATGGAACGATATGGCTTGGATCTAAACCTACTTCAATCCATCTTTTTTTCGCATCTTCATCATCAATATAAGTCGTAACGTAGATTAATTCTTTTGGAATGGCAAAATAATCTTCACTCGTTAAAATTTCAAAAGCAAAAGCAATGGCTTCTTCTTTAAAATAATCTCCAATACTAAAATTACCCATCATTTCAAAAAATGTTTGATGTCTTTTGGTAATTCCAACATTTTCAATATCATTGGTACGAATACATTTTTGAATATTCACAATTCTTCTACTATCAGGAACTTCACTTCCATCAAAGTATTTTTTTAAAGGGGCTACTCCTGCATTAATCCATAATAAACTATCGTCGTTTACTGGTACTAATGGTGCACTTTCATATAATTTATGCCCGTGTTTTTCAAAATAACGAAACCAAGTATCTCTAATTTCATTATGTGTCATATGTTTCATATTACTTCTCCTTTATGGTTTGAATTACAATGTCTGCGACCTCATCAATCGTTAAATTAGTAGAATCAATATAAATTTGATCCTCTGTTCTTTTTAAGGCACCTACTTCTTTATGCATATCATTGTAATCTCTTTTTTCAATGTTTTCTTTGATTTCTTCTAAACTCATTTCGATTCCTTGTTCTTGGTTTTGTAAAAATCTTCTCTTGGCTCGTTCTTCGAAACTGGCATCTAAATAGAATTTATAGTCAGCATCTGGAAATACCACGGTAGTAATATCTCTACCTTCCATGATGATATCGAATCCTTTTGCAAGAGCTCTTTGTTGATTCACCATTTCTTCTCTAACTTCTACAATAGAAGATAATGGACTTACAATACTAGATACATCTTTTTCACGAATTCTTTTGGATACATCTACTCCATCTAAATAAACTTTTCCTTCAGAATCAAATTCAATTTTAATATTTTTGGCTAACTCAATAATTTTATCTTTCTCTTCTAGAGTAATATTATTTTGAATCGTAGCCAATGCAACACATCGATACATAGCACCTGTATCAATGTTCACCAAACCAAGTTTTTTGGATACAATACCCGTAATGGTACCTTTTCCACTTCCTGCAGGACCATCAATCGCAACTACAATACTCATACGGTATCACCATCCTTTTCCTCATTACGAACAATTTCCATAACGGATTCTTTTAAATCTTTTAAATTTTTATTTTCAATAATGTAATCAAATTCATGGAAATGATCAATCTCTGTTTCTGTTCTATGTTCTTTTTCTTCTTCTGATAAATAATCTTCATATTTTGTTCTTTCTACTTTAATGGTAACCACTTCATCAAAATGATTTTTTATACTTTTAAATTCATCAATTAATCTTGCATCTACAATAATAAAGGTATCAAAAAAAGTACTTAAAATTTCTACATCTTCATAAAAACGTCTCAATAAAAAATCTTCTTTTCCCAATTTTTCTTTGATAATTTCAATTCCCATTTTTTGAAGAAATTCTCTTGGTTTTTCACTTTCATTTCCATTCCAATTGAAGAAGTTTCTCGCATAAGTATATAATGGTTCTGTTAAATGCATTATACATGGTTTATATCCATAATCTTTTAATTCTTCTTTTAATAATTCTCCAAATGTACTTTTTCCTGTTTTTGCTTTTCCCCCAATTACATAAATTTTCATACAATCCCTCCTTATATAAAAAAGAGAATAGTACAAGGAGTGCATAGCACGGTACCATCCTCTATTTCTCTTTCTTTGGATAACGGTCTTCCCGACTAAGTTCCAAAAGTAGCTTTCAGAAAACGATATTGGTTTTTTTCACCAAACAAAACCTCTCTTAAAATATCTCTTTTTCTTACTTTTCTTTCGTCATTACTTAGATAATCATTGGTATTATTTTACCAAAAATTCTCATATGATTCAACTCTAAATTTTCTTTTTTTCTGGTAATGTAATAATATTTGTTTTCTCTACAATAAATACAATAATTACTTTTAAGCAAGCAATACATGGAGTTGCGATAATCATTCCTAAAATACCGAAGAAATGTTGGAATACTAATAATCCAATCATAATGGTTACCGGATGTAATTTCATCGTATGACCCATAATTAATGGTTGATAGAAATTGTTTTCTAATAATTGTACGACTAAGATCGAAATAATAACGCAAATTCCTGTAACTGGAGAAAGGGTAAATCCTACAATGATCGCAGGGATTGCTCCAATATAAGGTCCAAAATATGGAATCACATCTGTTACTGCACAGAATAATGCGAATAAGATTGGTGCTTCCATACCAGCAATGGTTAATCCAATACTTTGTGTAATGAACACTAATAACATTACCATCAATAATCCTTGAATATAACTACGTAGAGATGTATTGATTCGATTGGTCAATTCTTTATATCCTTCTTTCCAATCATCTGGAATAGATTGATATAGTCTTTTATTTACCTTATTAAAATCATATAGTAAGTAGAATCCAATCATCATTCCTAATAGGAAGTTTAATCCTCCATTAAATAGTGTTTTCCCAAAACTGAATACATATTTTGGTAAGTCTGATCCAATACTAAAACCAAAATTAGTAACTGTATTCATGACTTCTTTCTTCAAAAGTTTAATATTAATATAATTTCCAGAATCAAATCTTTTAATAAAGTTTAATGAAAAATCGGTAATATCTTCAAATATTCCAGGAGCTGCCGCAACAAAATCTTTGACTTGAGATATCAATGCAGGAATGACTAAATAAGCTGCTAAAAACAAAACTCCTAACATAAGAAACATCGCTAAAATCGATCCAATAATTCTTGGAACTTTTCTCTTTTCCAAGGAAGTTACCAATGGATCAAAGAACCAAGCAATTAAGAATCCTATAAAGATTGGGGATATGGTAATTAAAAGTTCTCCAATATAATGTAATATTTTCCATTCCTTCAATAGGTAAGTTCCTAATAGAATCAAACAAACGATGGCCATGAAATATCCAATGTTGATTAAATTCTTACCGGTTCTTAAAATATGATTTAAGCTAGTATAATCTACTTCTTTTTCTTTTACTTTTCTAAACATAGACTTCACTCCTTAGTATTATTATACCACGTAAATAAAATTTCAGTGAAGAATATTCATTTAATTTACAGAGATTATACGTTATAATAGTATTGGTGATAGCATGAAAACGATTTTAAAAGAAGAAAAAGAAAAAATTATCATTCAAAACTCTAGATTCATTGCCATTATGATTCCATTAGAAACCAATGATATTACTCCTTTCTTAGAAAAAATAAAAGAAGAATATCCAAAAGCTACTCACTATTGTTATGCGTATCGATATTTAGATGATTATAAATGTAGTGATGACCATGAACCTAGTAATACAGCAGGTCTTCCTATGTTAAATGTTTTAGAAAAAGAAGATTTAAATAATGTGTTGGTAGTAGTAGTTCGTTATTTTGGAGGAATAAAACTAGGAGCTGGTGGTTTGGTTCGTGCCTATACAAAGGCTGTGACAGAAGTGTTAAAGAAAATAACTCCAGTTTTATTAGAAGAAGGATATACCGTAGAAATTTCATTTCCTTATTCGGAGACAAAGAATGTAGATTATCTTTTAAAAGAACAAAAAATCATACAAAAAGAATTTCAAGAAGATGTGATTTATACCATACAAATTCCAATTTCTTTTCTAGAAAGTTTAGAAAAGTATTCTCCGAAAATCATAGAAAAATCTTTCTATCCCAAAAGGTAGAAAGATTTTTATTGATTGATTAATATTTTTAATTTTCTTATGACTTTTTTCTCTATCCTAGAAATATACGATTGTGAAATCCCTAGCTTTTCTGCTACTTCTTTTTGTGTGAATTCTTCATTTCCCAACAAACCATACCGTAATATCATAATTTCTCTATCTCGTGGTTTTAGACTTAATATTTCTTGTATCATCATTTCTTTATTATCTTTTTCTTCAATATTTTTCGTAATCTCATCTTTTTCTGTTCCAATAATATCTTCTAAATGTAATTCATTTCCATCGGAATCAAAGGATAATGGTTGATCAATACTCACTTCGCTTTTCATTTTTTTATTTTTTCTTAAATACATTAATATTTCATTATCAATACAACGAGAGGCATAGGTAGCTAATTTAATATTTTTATCTTTATGAAAAGTATTAATGCCTTTGATTAAACCGATACTTCCAATACTTACTAAATCTTCTAAATCTACTCCTGTATTTTCATATTTTTTTGCTAGAAAAACAACCAATCTTAGATTGTGTTCAATGAGTTTTTCTTTGGCTAATGTTGGATTACTTTCTTTTAAATCAATGTAGTATTCTTCCTCTTCTCTACTTAAAGGTTCTGGTAATATATCTGTTGCTCCTACATAAAAGCAACTAGAAATCTTTCGAAATAATTTTAAAATAAATTGTTTTATTGTTAACATAAATCCTCCTTCCAGGCATTTGGTAATATACAATTTGCTCCTTCTAATTGAAATTTCTCTTTCGCAAAACCAATGAAACAATTTGAAAATTCTTTTTTGTTAATTCGTACTTTATCTGGACGAATACAAGGAAGAACTCCTCTTTCATTCAGTGTTTGGAATGGAATATAAAGTATTTTCTTAGAAGGGATTAAGAAATCAATTAAAATAACAGGTTCTTTTTTAAAGGGAGATACTAGTTGATTACCAGTATCTAAAAAACCTTCTATTTTATATTTTTGTTTTTGATATTCAATTTCTACGATATATCGGTACGTTACATGATTGGTGTAATGTCTTTTTTCTTTTTGAAGAATTTTGCATACGAAATATCCAATTCCTAGCAAAAGAAGAAACCTGGTATGTTTTAATATCCATAGATTACTAAGATAAAAAACTCCTCCAATAGATATACTAATCATATAAAAATAAAATAAGTTTTCTTTTCTATTTTGTTTTCCAAAAGCAATTTGAATCATTACGATACTAAGAATTATTTTTAAGAAAAATAAGAAAAGTGTAGAAATATTAAAAAATAAGATAAATGTAGTCATAGCTCCTATCAAAGCAGATAGTATGAGTTTGGAATGATGACAAACTCTTTTTAATAATCTTTTTGTTCCATAAAGAATCATATAATCTAGTAAAAAGTTAAATAAGAAAATTTCTTCTACATATAGTTTCATCGTATCACCAGTTTTATTATAGAAAGAAAAAAACGACTTAATTGTCGTTATTTTGGTTTTATTAAATTTTCTTTTTCTTCATAAATATTTTAAAGATGTATGATAAAAAAATTGTCATAATAATTGCAAAAGCCCATTTTAAAATCGTGTTAATCGTAGGCATATTTCCTGTATATTTATTAATCATCTCAAATATACTTTCTGGAATATACTTATCGATTACAGCAGATACATCTTTTAATCCAATGTTGTTTTTTAAGAATGTTAAAAGTCTTAAAAAGATTTCTATCATAGCCATTAAAAATACAAAGGATGAAAAACGATTGAAGAAGATAATGACTAAAACAATTAAAACAATGAGTAAAATAATATCGATATACATGAAAGCACCACCTTATTTTCTTTCATTATATCTTATTTTATCATTGAAATCAATTCAAAATTTGATCACCTTGTTCTAACATATTGGTAATAAAAATACCAAATCCTTTTTCAGATTCATCGATCACTACGTAGTTTACGACTCCAATCATTTTATCATTTTGAATAATAGGAGAACCACTCATTCCTTGAATAATTCCTCCTGATGAATTTAGTAATTTTTCATCTTTAATTTCAAAGAATATATTTTTTACATCATCATTTTCATCAATCGCTATAATATCAATAAAAAAGTTTTCGATTTTTTGATCAGAAATAACCGTTCGAATATATGCTTCTCCTTTTTTGATTTCTTCTTTTTTGGCAATTTCTACTAAGTCATAACGATCCATATCACTCGTATAAATTCCAAAAATCCCCTCTTTTTCATTTTTAATAATATTTCCCTCTTTTTTCGTAGTGTCGATTCTAGCATTCTTCTCCCCTATTTTTCCATTTCCACTTTTGCTTAAGGAAGAGACTTCTGCTTGAAAGATGGACCCTTTTTTTAATTCAAACTTTGAAAAGGAAGAATTTTCTATAATTTCATGCCCAAGAGAACCAAAAATTTTAGTTTCTGGATCAATATAGGATAAAGTACCAATCCCATAGATCGTATCTTTTACATAAAGACCTGTTTTAAACGTATCATCTTCTAATATTGGTTTTAAAGATAATGTTTTCGTCTTTTCTTTTCTTAACACTTCTACGGTATAGGTTTTTTCTGTTTTTAAAACTTGATTTAAGGACTTTATATTATCTACTTCTTGTTGATCAATTTTTTGAATTAAATCCCCTTTTTCAAAACCAGCTTCTTTTCCTATATTTTTTCCATTTACTTCATAAAATCCTACGATATAAATTCCTTTGGATTCTACTTCAATTCCAATCGTTTCTCCTCCAATGAGTACTTGATTGGAATAAGCAAATACCGAAATAGGAAAAAACAATAATAAAAACAACAGTATTTTTTTCATATACGCACCTCAATATTATTTTGTTCGAAACTTTTAAAATGATACAAAAATTCGACTTTCTTTTGACTTTTGAGGCAAAATATGGTATAATTATGGCTCGAGGGGTGAATATGGGGGAAAAACAAAAAAA
>CAMNDO010000001.1 GCA_946535455.1 uncultured Caryophanales bacterium | reverse complement strand
AAGAATTAAAAGAAGAAATTGAAAAAACAATGACAGATTTAAAAGATGAAATTGAAAAATCGATTAAAGATGTCAAAGACGAAATTGAGGAAGAAATTGAACTAGAAAAATTTGGAGAAAATTATACAGATTATAAAGAAGCGGAAAAGAAAACAGAGAAAAAAGAAAATCCTGTAGTTCCAGTTTCAACGCAACCTGTTGCGACACCAAAACCTGTTGCTCAGACTCCAGCTCAACCTGTTGCGACACCAAAACCTGTTGCTCAGACTCCAACTCAACCTGTTGCTGCACCAAAACCTGTTGCTCCAGTTCAACCAATTCCCGAGATAAAGCCAGTGGCTCCTCTTCCAACTCAGCCAGTTTCTCAAGTAGCCATAACACCTGCTCAACCAGCAGTTCAACCAAACGGAGGAAACACTACTCAACCAGTTGGAGCAAATCTTCCAAAACTATAAAACAAATAAAAACTTCTCAAAAGAGAAGTTTTTTTATATCATCTTTTTAATTTTCTGTACAATTTCTTCATGAATATCTTCAATGCTTCGTAATGTGTTATCCCTAACACACTCAATGGTATCCCAATGATACAATTCTGCTAATTCTAAATAAGCTTTTTCTGCTTGCTGCAAATGCTCCGGTGATTTTTCATGTTCATCAATATTCGTTCTATTCTTTCTAAGTTCTAATGAATATTCATAAGGAACATGTAAAAACAACGTTTCATCTGGCTTTGGTAAATCTAACAACCAATACTCTAATTTATCAATCCATTGATACATATGAAAACGTTCTTCTTTATCTTTTATCTTACTACCTTGATGTGCCAAATTCGAAGTAATATAACGATCTAATATTACAAAGTAATCTTGATTCAAATATTTTAATATTTTTGGCATATTATATTTTCGATCTGCAGCATAATAAAGACAAACAACATATGGATCGACTTGTACTGCTCCTTCTTCAAAAAGACTAGGACCAATTTCTGGTTTTCCTAAATAATCTCCTCCTACAATTTTTCCAGTGGGAGTGTCATACATAGGAAATTCAAACCGAATACAATCAATCCCCAATTCTTTTAAACTTTGTTCTAATAGTTTTGTCTGTGTTTCTTTTCCCGAACAATCCGTTCCTTCTACTACGATAATTTTCCCTGCCACAAACATCCTCCTTCTATGAATGTACTTTTTTCATTTTAATTTCAAAAGATACATCTCCTACTTTTTTTGAATATTTCTGATCAATCCACATTCGATAGGTAAATTTGTTTTCTTTTTCTAGTTTTCCTTGGTAAAGAATGATTCCACCATCTTCTAATGAAGAAAGTTGATTTAAAGAATTCATTTGATGAATTTTTTCACTTTCCAATGAATACCAAATATAGGAATTAGGAATATCATTGGTTAATGGGTATAATACAATTTGATATTTTGATTGTTTTTCTCCTGATAGTGGTAAGAAAAAAGAACAAGGATTTTTCGAACTATCTCCTTTTTTTTGACTCATTTTGAAAAGATTCGTTACTTTAAACATATCGGTTGTATTTTTATTTTGAAAAGAAATGTAACTCATCGTTAATTCATTCATGGATGGTTGAAGGTCATCCGTTTGAAAAATATAATAACTCAACGTACATACCGCAACTAACATCACAAAAAATAAACCAAAAATCAAATAATTCTTCCCTTTTCTCATACTACTCTACCTCTATTTTTATCTTATCAAATTTTACATAACAAGACAACAACTAGACACTTTTAGACATCAATATGATTTTTTTCATCAAAAGGAACCAATAAACACTTTCTAGAAGCCAAATAATCACACATGTGTACAAAGGTTTGATATTTCGTGGTTGGTTTTTCTAATACTTCCTTTCCTTGATAATCCACTGTCCAAGGACCCATATGTGTTTTAATTACATCTGCTACAAAAATAGAATCTTCCTGATTCAACCCTATTTTCTTTTGATGGTCCATAATAAAGTTTGCCATCAAAATAGGATGATCAAAACGTGTATACTTTTCCGCTGGAATTCCTAGTTTTAATCCATCATGTACCAAAAGCGCTAATAACATTAAATCTTTTTCACGAGAAGTATATTTATCTCCGATACAAGGATTCGAAAGTAATTCATATCCAATTCTCATCGCAGCTTTCGAATGTCTCAACAATCCACCTTCTCCTAAAGAATATTTGGGATGATATTTTCCGGTAGAAGAAGCTGCTTCATGATACCAATACTCTGGTAATATTTCTAAAATGTGGATTAAACACTCTTGATATTTTTCTTCTTGTATATAAGAAAGTTCTTCCATAAACATTTCTTTATAATTCATTCGCTTTCCCTCCTAACAATTCTAGGATAATTTCATTACTAATATACCATT
Organism: uncultured Caryophanales bacterium; assembly: GCA_946535455.1. GTDB lineage: Bacteria > Bacillota_I > Bacilli_A > RF39 > UBA660 > UBA3789. The sequence continues at coordinate 16,865 of CAMNDO010000001.1, read as the reverse complement.
TTTCTTCTGGAATCCAAACATGATTCTCATCCTCTTCCAAGAAACCTTTTTGAACACAGGAAGAGATTGGATATACTTTTTTCAATTCTCTTTGATACTTATTTTGAAAAGAAGAAAGAGAAATCCCTTCTTTTTTTCTTAAGTTTAATAAAACTTCATAGTCCATTTCCATCTCTTGATTTAATTCTTCTTTTTCCAGTACCCTATTTCCTTTCCAATATTCAGAAATAGACTTTGTATTCCTCATTCTCAAATGAGGAAAATAACTACTCGCTCCTAATCCAAAACCATAATACATTTCATTATTCCAATAACATAGATTATGAGAAGAAGAATACCCTTCTTTACAAAAATTACTAATTTCATAATGATCATAATGATTTTCTTTTAACACTTTACAAATTTCTTCATACATTTCTGCATCCATATCTTCTGAAATATTTTGTATCTTTTGAATCCCTAACAAAGTATGATCTTCTATCATCAAAGAATACGTAGAAATATGTTCTACATTCAAAGAAAGAATTGTTTTTAAATCTTCTCTTAATTCCTCTATACTCTGTTTTGGAAAAGCATACATCAAATCCACATTAATATTTCCAAACCCCATTTTCCTGGACTCTGTTAAAATATCTTCGACTTGTTTCAATGAAGTTCTTCTACGAAGAAAAGGAAAAAACTTTTCTGAGAATGTTTCAATTCCAAAAGATAATCGATTCACTCCATTCTTTTTGAAAAGTTTCAATTTTTCTTTCGTTGTATTTTCAAAATTACATTCCATTGTCATTTCACAATTCTCTTTTTTTTGAAAAAGAGAAAGAATTTGAAATAGTTTTTCTAATTGAGATAACGATAAAGAACTTGGAGTTCCTCCCCCAATATAAATGGTTTCTAATTCTTCCTTTTGATAAATACTTTGAATTTCTTCTTCTAAAGCATCTAAGTATCGATCTACTAATTTTTCATCATAATATAATTTACAAAAATCACAATAGGAACAAAGTGTTTCACAAAATGGAATATGAATATAGGCGTGCTTTATCATTTTTTACTTCCTTTTAATACAGTTTCTCGTAATAAAGCAATTGCATGATCTTCGTATTGAGCAGCAGTTGTTCTAGAAACATGAATTTCTTTCGCGACATCTTCTAGTGAATGATTATGAAATCTTAATAACAATACCGCTCTTTCCATAGGAGATAATGGAGTATCATTTACATAATTCATAAATTGTACATTTCCAATTTTTCGAAAGAAAGAATATTTTTTTTGGTCTAAAAGATCTTGTATCTGATCATATTTTTCTTTTCCAATAATATCGATCGTAGAAGCATCTCTCAAACAATGAAATACAAATGATTTTTTATAAAGACTCAAATCCTCTAATAGATTAGCAAGTTCTTCTAGTGTTAAATTGGGGTTTTCTAAATAGTATTCACAAACAAAACGTACGCTTTCTTCTTTTCTTTCTACTTTATCTAATGTAGTTGTTTTCTTAGTACCTAAAATCTTTCCGCTTTTTCCTCGTTTGACATCATATCGGGAAAAAGTCGTTTTCCCTCCATTTTTTCTTCCACGAAGTTTATTTTCTTCTAATTGCTTTTGAATCGTTTTTCCTGTGGAAAATAGTAAAATATCTCCTTTGCTTTGTAGAGTTCTTTGTACTGTGGATTTGGAAAAGCCAGTGTTTTCTGCTACTTCCTTGATAAAAGATTCCGGATGTTCTTGGAAGTATCTTAAAATCATTTCTTCATCTTTTTTTGTCATATTTTACTCCTTTGTAGAAAGAATCGATAAGAATGCTTCTTGCGGTACTTCTACACTACCAATTTGTTTCATTCTCTTCTTTCCTTCTTTTTGCTTTTCTAATAGTTTTTTCTTACGAGTAATGTCTCCTCCATAACATTTTGCTAAAACGTTTTTTCTCATGGCTTTGATGTCAGTTCTTGCGATAACGTGTTGCCCAATGGCAGCTTGAATAGGAACTTCAAACATCTGACGAGGAATCACTTCTTTTAATTTTTCTACCACAGCACGTCCTCTAGAATAAGCAAAATCTTTATGAACAATAACCGATAATGCATCGACAATTTCTCCATTTAATAAAATATCCATTTTGACTAATTCACTTTCTTGATAATCTTTCATCTCATAATCAAAAGAGGCATATCCTTTTGTGAAAGATTTTAATTTATCAAAAAAATCATATACAATTTCCGATAGAGGAATTTCATAATGAATACTGACTCTAGTATCATCTAAGTATTCCATATGGATAAAGTTTCCTCTTTTATTTTGACATAGTTCCATTACAGGGCCGATATAATCACTTGGAGTAAATACACTGATATTGACATAAGGTTCTAATGTTTTATGAATTTTTTCTCGTCTTGGCATTTTGACAGGACTATCTACATAGACAAGAGTATGATCGGTTAATTCTACTTGGTAAATAACGGAAGGAGAAGTTGCGATGAGGTCGATTCCAAATTCTCTTTCAATTCTTTCTTCAATGACTTCCATGTGAAGGAGACCTAAAAATCCGCATCGGAAACCAAAACCAAGCGCCTTGGAAGTTTCTGGTTCAAAAGTTAATGCGGCATCATTTAATTTCATTTTATCTAATGCTTCTCTTAAGTCTTCAAATTGATTCGATTCAATTGGGTAAAGTCCACAATATACCATAGGTTTCATAGGTTTATATCCAGGAAGCGCTTCTTTACAAGGATTATCATGTAAAGTAATCGTATCTCCTACATGAACATCTGAAATACTTTTAATAGAAGCATATAAATACCCAACATCTCCTGCCGATAATTCTTTCACTTCTACTTCTTTTGGAGTATTGATGGATAATCCTACAACATCATATGTAGCTCCTGTTTCCATCATTTGGATAGTATCTCCTACTTTCACAGATCCCTCCATCACACGAATACTTGTGATAACTCCACGATAAGAATCAAAAACACTATCAAAAATTAATGCTTTTAATGGATTTTTTCTTTCTCCTTTGGGTGATGGTATTTTTTCAATCACTTTGTCTAATAATTCTAAAACACCTTCTCCTGTTTTGGCACTCGTCAATAGTATATCTTCTTTTTCAAATCCAATATTTTCTAGTTCTTTGATGACCTTTTCTGGATCTGCGGATGGAAGATCAATCTTATTAATGACAGGAATCACCGTTAAATGATTATCCAAAGCAAGATAAAGATTTGCTAAAGTCTGAGCTTCAATTCCTTGAGAAGCATCCACTACTAAAAGAGCACCCTCACAAGCTGCTAAACTACGAGATACTTCATAAGAAAAATCGACATGCCCAGGTGTATCAATCAAATTCAAATAATAATCTTCCTCTTTATGGTAGATTAATTGTACTGCATTTAATTTGATGGTAATTCCTCTTTCTCTTTCTAAATCCATAGAATCTAACATTTGACTTTTTAATTCCCTTTTATCAATCGCACCTGTTAATTCTAAAATACGATCCGCTAGAGTACTCTTACCATGATCAATATGGGCAATGATACAAAAGTTACGAATATTCTCTTGTTTCATAATCCACCTCTTATCAAATTATATCAAAAAAAAAGTACTTTTTATAGTACTTTTATTGTTTTGTCATCTTACTACTCGTAAAATACAAGGTATTTCCATTTAAACCAAATAGATACGTAATTTCTGTCGCATCGTCTAAATAATCCGATACCGAAATAGGACTCATAATCAAACTTTCTACGGTCACTGACTTTGTATCCAATAATTTTGTTTTTGCAGGATCTCCATAAATGGACACTTGATAAGATTCTCCTACTTTTTCTGATGTCGTATAAATTACTTTTTCTACTAATTCATGAGATCCATCTGGTTTTTTTTCTGCACTCACTAATTGTCCATAGTAAGGAAGCACAACTTCAGAAGGATTAATATCTTCTTCTAAACCCTCAAACACTGTATCAAATCCATCTTCAATATTCGAATAACTTAGTAGCCCTACATTTTGTCCATTAATACGGAAAGTAAATGGATATGACATCGTCACATTATTCTGATACGATACATTAGGTCCAAAATATCGTTGCATATAGGTTTTAATTTTCGCAGAAGCAATATGATATATTTTACGATTTTTTTCATCGACTCTACCAGTAGCCGCAAAATCTTCTACTTGTGCAAATTGTAAAGCATAATAGAATTTTTCGGTATTATTAAAAGTATCTAACGTAACCGTACTATTGGTAACAAATTTATCATTTCTTTCGTTTTTTGTTCCATAAGTAACGTATCCATATAATATTTGAACATTCTCATCATTCAAATCTAACTTAATACTTTTCATAGGTTCTGGTTCTACCACTTTTTTTCCAAATAAAGCATTACTAATAAAGAACACGGTAAGTCCAAAGAAAAGTGCACAAGCTACAATAACTGCGATGGGAAACCATTTTGGCATTCCACGATAGCCATTTTCTTCTTCGTCTACGTTTTCTTCGATTTCATCTCCGATTTTAAAATCCATAAAGACACCTCTATTCTCTACTACCATTATATCAAAAATCATTTCATATCACAAATAAATTGTGGAAAGAATTTACTTTACACAATTTACTTTGACAATACTATAATTTTTAAAATTGATTTTCTTGATGATTTCTTTTAATTTTTGGAATTCTAATTTTTTGATAATATCTATCTTATTCGGAATAATTTCTCCATACTGCACAATATCATCATAACTATTACTTTCCATAGCATCAATATCATCAGACATTCTTACTTCTCTTGCAATCCAAACTTTTTTCATTCTTTCAAAAGCTTCTTCTGTAATATCCATTTTTTTCCATGCTTGTAAAATTTCTTTTTCTAAAGCATCTGGATCCATAGAATTTGCCATAAAGTAAAATACACGAAAATCTTTGATGACTTCCCAATCAATATAATAACCATTCATGATTTTTTCTTTTCGAACAAAATCTAAAAATAAAGAACTTGATCCAAATAATAAAGAAGTTAACATCGAAAGATAATAATTCAATTCTAATTCTTTCATTTTAAAAGCCTTTGTCGAAACTTTTAATCCAAATCCTATTTTAGGAACTTCTACAGGAAGAGATAATTCTTTTCTTTTTTCAAATACTTCCTCTTTTTCTTTTACACTTTTCACTTTTGGAAGAGCTTTCTTTTTCTTTTTTCCTAATTCTTCTTCTACAATTTTTTTAGCTTCTTCTGGATCAAAGTTTCCTACAATTAGTAAAAACATATTATTGGGAACATAGAAATTTTCATAACAAGCATACAAATCTTCTTTTGTGATTTGCATAATATCTTCTACTTCTCCAGCAATATCCACTCTTCTAGGATGTTTTTCATAAATACATTCTCTTAACTTCATTTCTAGTTGAAAGTCTGGCATATCTTCATACATTTTAATTTCTTCTGCGATAATCCCTTTTTCTTTTTCTACATTTTCTTTTGTAAAATAAGGACTATTCACATACTGTAATAAATAACGTAAATTCCCTTCAAAATTTTTCATTCCGGAACAAATATATTGTGTACTATCAAAAGAAGTAGAAGCATTGGAATCCGTTCCACTTTTTGAAAAATAAGTAAAAGGATCGACTCCATCTTCTTGTTCAAACATTTTATGTTCTAGGAAGTGCGCAACTCCACGTGGTGGTTGATGTGTTTTTTTATGAGAATCTGTAAATTCAAAAACTTCACTTCCATAACGAGTGGCATAACTCATAAAATAATTCTTTTTATTGGGATATGGAATCATAAATAATGTTAATCCGTTTTCTAATGTTTCTTGATAATATACTTGTTCAAATCCTTTAAACTTCTTCTTCATGACCAATCCCCTCCAATAAAAATATCGTATCCATATGAATTTTTTTACTTGCTTTTACAATATCTCCTTTTTTGACATTCCTCATGATTTCTCTTCTTTGATCAATAGGATCTAACCCTAAGATAGATTCTGCCATACATTCATGAATCATACTATTTTGACTTTCATAAACTGATTCTAAAGAAGATAAATAAAACTCTTTTGCCATTTGCATTTCTTGATTTGTAATTTTCCCTTTTTTCATCATTCCTATATTCTTTTGAATCAATTCTACTGTTTTTTTATAATTCACACGATCAATTCCTGCGGAAATGATTAGTGCTTGGTCTAGTTTTTGATAATTAGAATAAATGGTATAACATAAAGAATTCTTCTCTCTTACATTTTGGAACAATTTGGAATCTGTTCCTCCTCCTAAGATTAAATTCGCAAGTACCATAGAATAATTCTTCTCATAATCACTCATTTTCGATAAAGGACAAACAATTCCTAATTTGGATTGAGAATTCGAAATAGTCTCTTTCGCATATAATTTTCTTTTTCGAATTTTTTTATTTGATAATGCATATGGTTTTTTTCTTTTTTTCACAGTTGGAAAATGAAAATACTTTTTCACTTTTTCTAACATTTCTTGAGAATCAAAATCTCCAATAACAAAAATATCGACATAATCATGTTGAATCATTTTTTGATACGTCTCATATAAGTTTTCTCCATCGATTTTTTCTAAATCTTCTAAATATCCAATCATACGATACGAAATAGGACTTTCTTTATCATAATTTTCCATTAAACGAAGAAGACTATATCCTTTCGCATCTTCTTTCATAGAATCAATATTGACTCTTACTTTATTTTTTACAATATCTAGTTTTTCTTTGGAAAACGAAGATTTTTTGACATCAGGAGAAAATAAAATTTCTTGTAGAAAAGCAAAAGACTTTTCTAAATTTCCTTCTTCTGTATATTGATCTTCTAATACTTGTAGATTAAAGTTTGTAAATAAATAATTTCCTACTCTTTGTAAGTGAATGGAAATATCCGCAGCATATAATTCTTCTGCTTGAATGGTTAATTCTCTTTTACTACGATATTTATTAGAAGATTGAAATAGAATATCCGATAAAACCAATCTCTTAGTAATGTCTTCTTTCACAATTGGAGTATGAAAAACCACACGAAGAGTAATGGTTTTAAATTCTTTTGTTGGAATAAAATGGTATTGATAAGAACCTAGATCTTTATGAATACATTCCATACAATCACCTCTTTTTTAGTATGTTCTAAAGAATAGAATCTAATGCAATTTCAATCATTTGATTCAAAGAAGTTTGTCTTTCTTCACTACTTAAACTTCTCTTATCATATAAAGAATCCACAACAGTCATTAAACAAGATGCTTCTTTTCCTAGTTTTTTCGCAATATAGAAAAGTCCAAATGCTTCCATCTCTACGGATAAGAAGTTCATATTGGGAAAATTCTCTCGAAATTGTTCTTTGGAATCTGCATATAAATCAAACACATCGGATGTAATGGTTTTTCCATATTTTAAATCAATTCCTTTGACTTTAGAAGCATTCATAATTTTTCGATTTAAATCATCAGAAGATTGAATAAAATCAATATCTACCCCATCTAGCAATTGATCGAAATGACTTTTACAATAAGCACCACTGGATAAAATCACATCTAATAATTTGATATCTTCATGGAACGATCCACAAGTTCCAATTCGAATGATTTTTTCTACATTATAAAATTGAAATAATTCATAAGAATAAATTCCAATACTAGGAATTCCCATTCCAGACGCAAAAACAGTTACACGTTTTCCTTTATATAGACCCGTATATCCAAACATATTTCGTACTTGATTGATTAATACCGCATCTTCTAAAAAGTTTTCTGCGATATATTTGGCACGTAATGGATCTCCTGGCATTAAGACAACTGGTGCGATATCTTCTAATTTACTTTCAATATGAGCTGTTGGCATAAACACCCTCTCTTTCTTTTCTTTATTATAACAACAAATAAAAAAAAAGAGAATAATATTCTCCCTCTATTTTTCTAGTTTGACAGAGACATTTTCTCTTCCTAAATCTTCTAAATTTTCAATGGTACCAATTTTGGTATATGAATAACTCGTATCAAATGTTTTGTAAAAAATGACCAAACAATTGGATCCAAATAACATGACATCTCCTTTTTGAATGGTTTTTGGTTCATAAGTACTCATCGGTAAAGAGAAATCTAAATCATAATATTTTTCATTTCCATTTAATTCTTGCATGGTAAATTCTAAAGGAAGATGTTTTAATAATTCTTCTGATGTTTCATTGTCTTCTAATGAAATGACATAATCTTTTTCATCTATCTTAATATTCATCGTTATCTCCTTTTTTACGTCCATATTCTTTTCTTTTTTCTTCTCTTTTGTTTTTGATTGACATCCTACCATCAAAAAACAAAGACTAAATACAAGAAGAAAAAGTATCCATTTTTTCATAGGAATCACTCCTCATAGTATTATTGTATCATAAATAAAAGAAAGAAAACTAGTTTTCTTCCTCTTCTTCACTAAATTGAATTAAAACTTCTCTTGGTTTAGAGTTTCCAGTAGCAGGTCCAATCACACCATTTTCTTCTAATGTATCAATCATAGTAGCCGCTTTATTGTATCCAATTTTAAATTTTCTTTGTAAAAGAGATGCGGATGCTTTTTGTTGTTTGACAACAAAATCTACGATTTGATCATATAAATCATCTTCCCCACTACTAGAAGAAGTTCCTTCTACATCGGTTTTTTCTTCTTTGATAGAATCTAATTTCATAAAATCATCATCATAACTTTTTTCTTGTTGATTCTTCGTCCAATGAATAATTTTATGAATTTCATCATCGGTAATAAAAGATCCTTGAATACGTACAGGAGAATTCATTCCAATTGGTAAGAATAACATATCTCCTTTTCCTAATAGTTTTTCTGCTCCTATTTGGTCTAAGATGGTTCTAGAATCAATTCCACTTCCTACTGCGAAAGCAATACGCGATGGAATATTGGCTTTGATCAATCCCGTAATGACTTCCGTAGATGGTCTTTGTGTTGCGACAATCAAATGAATTCCTGCTGCTCTTGCTTTTTGCGTAATTCGTAAGATGGATGCTTCTACTTCTTTCGCAGCTACCATCATTAAGTCTGACAACTCATCAATAATGATAACGATGTATGGCATCTTCTGCATCGGTTCATTTGGATTTTTCTTATTGTGTTTTTCTACATAAGCATTATATCCTTCAATTTGTTTGGTTCCTGTACTTCCAAACATATGGTATCTTTTTTCCATTTCATTGACCATTTTTTGTAGTAAAACAGCAGCTTGTTTTGGATCCGATACCACTGGACACATTAAATGTGGAATATCATTATAAACGGATAATTCTACTACTTTTGGATCGACCATTGCTAGTTTGACTTCATCTGGTTTTGCTCTCATCAAAATAGAACAAATAATACCATTCACACACACCGATTTACCAGAACCTGTTGTACCAGCAATTAACATATGTGGCATTTTATTAATTTCACAAACTCCAATATCTCCCATAATACTTTTTCCAAGAGGAACCATTAATTTCTTTTCTGGAGATTGTTTCATCATTTTACTATCCATAATTTCACGGAAACTAACGGCATTCGGAGTATCATTCGCAAATTCCACTCCTACGGTACTCTTTCCTGGAATAGGAGCTTCAATACGAACATCTTTTTTCGATAGTGCCAAAGCAATTTCACGACTTAATGTTGTAATTTTATTTACCCTAGTACCAGAAGCAATTTCTAACTCATATTGAGAAACCGTAGGCCCTACATGAACTTCTACTACCTTCGCAATAACATTAAAGCTCTTTAATACTTTTTCTAGTTTTTGAATATTATCTTCAATCGTCGCATTATCCATACCTACATTTTTATTTTTTGGTTCTTTCAAAAGATCCATTGGTGGTAATTGATAACTTGGATTCACAACAGCAGTAGAACTTTCTTTTTCTTCTTCTACTTCTTCATTTTGTGTTTGTACTTTCTTCAATTCTTCTATATTCTTAAAAGTTTGTTTTGGTAATTCTTCTTCACTACCATTACTAATTTTCACTTTCTTAGAAAACATGGATTCTTCTTCGTCATCTTCTTCTTCCACATTAGAAGTATACTCTTTTACAATGACAATCTTTTCACGAATAAACTCTAAAATAGAGAATCCTGTAAACATACAAATTCCTACGACAATAAAGATCACACTAATGATCTGCATTCCTAAAATCGATCCTAAATAAGAGAAAATAATGGCAAAAATTCCTCCAATGATTCCTCCTCCAACCGATATCGTTTCTGCAAAAGTTCCACTATTCATAATTCCATGGAATCCTTGTGTTAATTGATCGATTGTCTCTTTAAAAATCACACTACTATTGGAATCATTTTGAATGACAAAATCCCAATGCATTAATGTTAACATTCCAATAACAAATAAATAAATTCCTAACATTTTATGAGAGAAAAACTCTGGCCAATCTCTTTTGACTAATACATAAATTCCAATGATAAAAAGTAATACTAAGAAAACAATATAAGCAGATCCTGTTAAGAACAACGCAAAAGAAGCCACTAATTTACCGGCTTTTCCTAGTTTTCCAATTCCTAATATTGCAGCAATCACAAACAATACTGCATATAATTCAATCGAAATTTCAAAAGTTTCTTTTCTTTTTCTTCTTCTTTTTCTTTTGGCCATAACTCTTCCCCTATCCTTAACAATATTATACTACAATTTTTCAAGAAGAACGAACAAAAAAGAGCGACTTTACGTTAAATAAAAAAAGAGCCTAAGCTCTTGATACATACTTTCCATCAGAAGTAGAAATAATAATGGTTTCCCCTTCTTCAATAAATAAAGGAACTCTTACTTGTAAACCAGTTTCACATTCTGCATCTTTTAATGCATTGTTTGTCGTATTTCCTTTGACAGCTGGTTCTGTATGGGTTACCACTAATTCTACTTTATCTGGTAAATCAATTCCTAAAATTTCCCCTTGGAAAGAAGTAATATAAACTTCTAAGTTCTCTTTTAAGAATTTTGCTTGATCTCCAATATTACTTTGTGGAATTTCTAATTGTTCATATGTTTCCATATTCATAAAATAATAAATACCACTCATATTGTATAAATATTGCATGAATTGTTTTTCAATTCTCGCAGTCGCAACTTTGACACCTGCATTAAAAGTTTGTTCAAAAATAGCACCTGTTCTTAGATTTTTTAATTTTGCTTTGACAATCGCAGCTCCTTTACCAGGTTTTACATGTTGTGTCTCCATAACAACATAAATATTTCCTTCATATTCAATCGTAATTCCATTTTTTAAATCATTTGTACTGATCATAAACTCACTCCTAAACTAAAAAATAAGTAAAAACTTATTTTATTTCTTTTCCTTGTGTACAGTATGTTTTCTACATCTTGGGCAATATTTATTCATTTCAAGACGATCTGTTGTATTTTTGACATTTTTTTGTTCTCTATAGTTTTCTTCTTTACATTCACTACATACAAGAGTTTTATATTGTCTATTTCCTACTTTAGCCATTTCCTAATCCCTCCTTAAACGTCTATCAGTATTATAACAAAAAAATTGGATTTTGCAAAAGGTTTTCTACTATTTTATTTCCCTTTTGGCAAAGTAATTTCTTCTTTTCTTTGAATGATTCCATCAAAATCAAAATCTTCTACCATTTTTTGTAAGATTTTTCCTGGTCTATTTTCTTTTTTTACTTGATAGTTTTGATATTCTCCATAAAAAGAAATCAGTAAAAAAACAAAGAAAGAAATTCCCAAAATACGATACTTTTTTGTTTTCATAATATCCTCCAAAACCAGTGATATTTTACCACAAAATAGGAAAAGAATCAATATCCATACATTTCTCCATATCGATTACTAATTTCTTGTGTAATACGATACGTTACCAAAGAAGCATAATTGGTGCTAGAATTGGGATGAGAAGAATCAGGAGAAGTCACAATAATACTCATTTTAGGATCGTCATATGGGGCATATCCAATAAAAGAACTCGTAATCGTTTCTGTATCAATTCTTCCATCATTATTGGTATCAATAAAGCTTTGAGAAGTCCCTGTTTTTCCTGCAGGTCGCATCCATCCTTGCATATAACCAACACCGTATCCACCAGGAGAGTTTAATACTGCGATAAACCCTTGTTTCACACGATTCATATATTGTTCTTCGGTAGGAATGGTATTTAATACTTTCTTTTCTACCACAAATTCCAATTCTCCAATCTCTTCTGTATCCGAAGAAGAATGTACTTCTTTTAATAAATGAGGTGCTATTCTCTCGCCCCCATTGGCAATGGTCGAAATATATTGAGATAACTGAATTGGTGTGTATGTCTCATATTGTCCCATGACAAAATCCAATAAGTTTCCTGCGGCTTTATCTTTAGAAGTGTATCCATTACTTTCCACTGGTAAATCAATCTCTGTTTTTACACCCAATCCAAAAGCATGATACATATTACGATAGGTATCAAATGCGCCTTGATTAAAATTCATCTTCATTCCTCTGAAGTATTCTTGTCCATTGACACGAATGGCAATTTTAAATTGATAAACGTTGGATGACTTCGCAAGAGCGGTGATGTCATCAATCACTCCTAAGTTATTCACAGAAGAACACTTTTCCGCAACACCTGCCACTTTCACACATTCATCTAACATTCTTTCTCCAATATGAACAGCCCCTGTATTATACCCCACTAACATAGAAGCCCCTTTCACAATACTTCCTGGAGTAATCGGAGAAATTAATAAACTAGGCGTAAAATCTACAAATTCTCCATTCACAATTCTTTTTCCTGCCATTGCTAAAATTTCCCCTGTTTTTGGATTTTGAATAATGACACTGGAATGATCATAATACTCTGTATTTGGCTCTGTTTTTGCCCTTCTCATTTGTTCTTCTAAAATTCTTTCCACTTCTCTTTGTAAATCAATATCAATCGTCAAAACAATATCTTTTCCTCTACTACCTTCTTGTACTAATTTTAATTCATGAGAAGATACCACTTCATACACAGCTTTTTCTCCTCTTAAATATTCTTCATACTGTTTTTCCAAATAACTAAGTCCCACTCTTTCACTTAACTGATATCCCTTTTTTAAATATTTTTCTTTTTCTTCCGCAGGAATTCCTTGAGAAGAAGTAGAAACCGTTCCTAAAATACTCTTAAAAGAATCTCCATAAGGATAAACCCTTTCCCAATCGATTTTGGTACGAAATCCTTCTAATAAAATATTATTTTCGGAAACATAAGCAAACTCTTCATCACTCACATTACTCTTAATGGTTTTTTCCTCATACGTGTAACCTTTATTCATTAAATAATATAAGTACGCAATTTTTTGTTCTTCTTCTGAAAAATTCAATTTTTCTTCTGGGATTCTTCCTATCATTAATTCTTCTAATTCTCTTCTTGTCATTTTCTTTTGAATGACTTTTTCTTTTTCTTTTTGAGAAACTAGTGTTTTACAATACTCATACTCTTTCGCAAAAAAGTATTCTCTTTTTGCTCTCATCGTTAATTTATGAAAATCTAATGTAACATGTGGTGTTAAAAGAGAAGCTAATTCAATCATACGAAGATTACTAACTCCCTTTTTCTTTTGATATGTAATGGTTTTTAATGATTTATTATCTACCAAAACTTTATAATTCCTATCATAAATTCTTCCTCTTGGACTACTACTAAAAGATACCGTAGAATACGTTAACCTAGAAAGTTCTTTCTCATAAGTATCTTTTTGAAATACCATAACACGAATCATTTGAAAGGAAATTAATACAAAGAAAAAAATAAGAGCACTCAAAAAAAGAATCCATCTATGTTTGATAATTTTTTCATAGTTTTCTTTTTTCTTTCTCTTATTAATCTTCTTCATGAACCCTTCACCTAGTACTAGTTTATCACATATTTAAAAACTTCATTCATATATTTTATAAGAAGAGGTGAAAAAATGAAAGAAATGATAAAATCTTATGTCAAACATCTCACAAAAGAAAATTTAGAAACTTTTGCTAAAAAAAATAATATTGTATATACCAAAGAAGAATTAAATATTGTATATTCCTTTATACAAAATCATTATGAAGATTTATTAGAGGAAAAAATAGAAGTTTTTCAAGTGTTAAAACAAAAAATTTCTCCCAATCTTTATAAAACATTATTAAGTCTTTATATTGAATACAAACAAAAATACTTATAAAAAAAGATGCTACTGCATCTTTATTTTTTCGATTAAATTTTCATCGAATTTCTTTTCTCGAATCATTTGAATTTCATAAAAGTATGGAGGATATTCTTTTTCTACATAAGGAGTTTCTAAAATTTTAGGAATCTCTTCTAATTTTTCATGATAGATAATTTTACATAAGGAATCAAATCCAATTTTTCCAAATCCAATATTTTCATGTCTATCTTTATGAGAAGATTGATCATTTTTAGAGTCATTCACATGAACACAACCGATTCTAGAAATTCCAATCACAGAATCAAATTCTTCTAAGAAAGAATCAAAGTCACTCATATCATATCCTGCATCATGTAAGTGACAAGTATCGATACAAACTCCTACTCGTTTTTGATCATGAATGCCATCCATAATTTGTTTGATTTCTTCTAATTTAGATCCCACTTCGCTCCCTTTTCCTGCCATCGTTTCTAATAAAATGACTACATTCAAATCCTTAGTATTTTGTATCACAATATTTAATCCATCTATAATATTTTGAATTCCTTTTTCAATACCCAAACCTACGTGACTTCCTGGATGAAGAACCATATAAGATATTCCTAATTTTCCTACACGTTCTACTTCTTGTGTTAAAAAAGAAACCGAAAAATCAAAATTATTTTCATTACATAAATTCACAATATAAGGAGCATGTACAATGACTTTAGAAGGATCCATTCCCTTCTCCTTCATCAGTGAAAAAGCTTCTTCTGTTAAGGTATCATTGATTGATTGTCTTAATGTATTTTGAGGAGCACCTGTATAAAACATGAAAGTATTTTCTCCATAAGATAATGCTTCTTTTAAACTTCCTAATAATTGCGTATTTTTTTGAAATCCTACATGACTTCCTATCCATAACATAACATCACTTCCAAAAAAATTATATCACAAAAAAACTAAAGTAAAAAACTTTAGTTTTTATTTTCGAATCATATTCGCAACTCTCGACTGATGATGTTTAATTTCTCCTATCACTCTTTCTTCTGAAATCCCAAAATAATCTCGTAGTTTTTCAGAACGAATCAATACCATATTGGTTTGAAATCGAACACTCCAAAAGTTATTATTCGGATCAGGATAAGATCCTATTTTTTTCTTTTGTGCACAGGAATCTAATTTTTTTAATTCTTCTAGTATTTCATATCTTGAAATCTGTAATTCTTCTTGAAACGATTGATTTTGTAATAATAAATCATTGGAATAAATCCGTGCTTGAACAAAATGTTCTAACTCGCCATAATTTAAATCAGTTGTCATAAGTATCTATTATTTCAAAGTACAACGAACTGGTGTTGGAACTTCTTCTCCTTCTGCAACAACTGGTGAACCAGCTACAGCAGGAGCATCACTACCTTGAATAGCAGTATAAGTTTGTGCAGTGTTATCTATTTTTGTTAAAACTTGTGTTCTTGTTACTTTGTCTTCTGGCGTAATTGCAGAAATACCATGATTTCCAGAATCTACTAATTGTACGAAATAAGTTGTTTGTGTAGAATTTTCACTTCCTGTTTTTTTCCATAAAACATATCCTGTAACATTACTATTACTCCAAGAAGAAAGACCTCCAGACTCCATTAAGTCTGTTGTTTTGGTTTCAGACTTTGTCGTATCAATTTTAAAATAATACGTTCCTGTTAACGTAGCCGCAACAGAAATATCTCCACAATCTAATTCGTCTGCTAAAACAGCATTACGAACTTGGTTTACATATTCTTTTGCTAAGTTCATAAACGTATCACGTCTCGTATTCGCAATCGTTCTAGATACAGCCGGAATAGCCACTAATAACAAAATTCCCATAATAACAACAACAGCAAGTAATTCAATCAAAGTAAATCCTTTTTGATTTTTCATATTTTTCTCTCCTTTATTTTCTATAATCATAGTATCATATTCTACATTTATTTACAATGATTTTTCATAAAATGACATGATTTGACACTTTAATAGTAATTAATAACTCTATTATTACAAATACTAGTCACATCTGAATTTCCATTCAATTTTGCAATATTCGAAGCAATTTTATTTCTTTGTTCTTGAAGAAGTGCTTGCATCACACTCTTTCTCTCATTATTACCTTCTTCATCATTGGAATACTGTCTAGTCACATCTAATTCTGGAATTTTTTCTAATCCTATTAAAGAAACAGTGGATACATTCGAAACGTCTTCCAAATCTTTCGCTGTTTTCAAATGAATTCCATAAGGTGTTTTTCCTTCTCTTTCTTCTACCAAACGAATATAATAGTAATATTTCGTGTTTTCTCTTTTCATTAAAATAAATGATTCATATCGATTATATTCTCCTTCATTTGGTCCTTTCACAATATTTTCACCATCATCCACATATTGTAAGGAAAAAGAAACACACTCTCCATTTTTTGGTTTGGTGATACTTTTATTTTGTGTCACTTTTACTTTTGCATTATCTAACATTTTCGATGCATCGTTAATAATTAAATTGGTTTTATGAGAATCAATAATTCCTGTAATATTAGGCACTGCAACTAACATCAAAATACCAAGTACCACTAACATCGTTAATAATTCTACTAATGTAAAACCTTTATTTTTCATATCAAAACCTACTTTCTAAAAACATTATAAATCAATTTAATACTTTTTTCAAATGAT